>JAAWLQ010000162.1 GCA_022797995.1 Lachnospiraceae bacterium | reverse complement strand
TGTTATGGCAAAAGAAATGATTGCAATGCTTCTTGCCGGCGGTCAGGGATCCCGTCTCTATGCTTTAACCGAGAAGCTTGCAAAACCAGCAGTACCATTTGGCGGTAAGTATCGCATTATTGATTTTCCGCTGTCAAATTGTGTCAACTCAGGAATTGATACTGTAGGTATTCTAACACAATATCAGCCTCTGGTACTGAATGAGTACATAGGAAACGGCCAGCCCTGGGATCTGGACCGTCTCTACGGTGGCGTGCATGTCCTGCCCCCCTACCAGAAGGCAAGCGGTTCAGACTGGTATAAAGGCACGGCAAATGCGATCTATCAGAACATTTCATTTATTGAACGCTACGATCCAAAATATGTTATCATTCTTTCCGGTGACCAGATCTGTAAGCAGGACTACAGCGATTTCCTGAAATTCCACAAGGAGAAGAACGCGGAGTTCAGCGTGGCGGTCATGGAGGTTCCCTGGGAGGAGGCTTCCCGCTTTGGCCTGATGGTGGCGGACAAGGACGACAGGATTACGGAGTTCCAGGAGAAGCCCAAGAACCCGAAGTCCAATCTGGCTTCCATGGGAATCTATATCTTCAACTGGGATATCCTGAAGAAATATCTGGAGGAGGACGAGGCGGATCCCAAATCCGAGAACGATTTCGGCAACAACATTATTCCCAATCTGCTGAGAGACAGCCGCAGAATGTACGCCTATCATTTCAACGGATACTGGAAGGATGTGGGAACCATCTCTTCCCTGTGGGAAGCCAATATGGAGATTCTGGATCCGGAACACAGCGGAATCAACCTCTTCGACGAGGACTGGAAGATTTACAGCCGCAACAGCGGAATGACCGGGCATAAGATCAGCGAGGGCGGCGTTGTGGAGGACTCCATGATCACAGACGGCTGCAGAATTAAGGGCGCGGTGAAGCATTCCATCCTGTTCTCCGGCGTGAGAGTGGAAAAGGGTGCCGTCATCGAGGACGCCGTTGTGATGGGCGGCACGGTGATCAGGGCAGGCGCCACCGTGAAGCATTGTATTGTGGCTGAGAATGTGACCATCGGTGAGAATGCCGTGGTAGGGGCAATGCCCACGGATACAGAAAAGGGCGTGGCCACCGTGGGCGCGGGCGTGACCATCGGCGAGAATGCGAAGATCGGCCCCAATGCCATGGTGAAGAATAATGTAGAAGGCGGTGAAGAAGTATGGTAAACTCTAAGACAAGTGCACTTGGTATTATCTTTCCCAACAGTTATGACGCGTTGGTTCCGGAGCTGGTGAATGTGCGTCTGATGGCTTCCATCCCCTTTGCCAGTCGTTATCGCCTGATTGACTTTATCCTGTCCAGCATGGCTCACTGCGATATCAACAATATCTCCGTCATGGTGAACAATAATTATCACTCTCTGATGGACCACCTGGATTCCGGTCGTGAGTGGGATCTGGTGCGCAAGAACGGCGGATTACATATTTTTCCTCCTTTTATGGAAAAGAGTGCGAAGCCTTATACGGGGCGTGTGGGTGCGCTGGCCAATATTCTGGATTTCCTTCGGGATGAGAAGGAAAAATATGTGGTGATTACAGACACCAATATTGTGGTGAATTTCGACTTCAAGGCCATGATTCGCGCCCATATCGAGAGCGGTGCGGATGTGACCATCGCCTACAATGAGCAGGAGCTTCCCGAGAGCTTCATGAAGACCAAGTCCAACGATCAGGGCTATTATTACACCTTCGGCATCGACAAGGGCAGAATCACGAAAATCTATGTGAATGCCAAGGATAAGGGCGTTCAGAATTTCTCCATGAACATTTTCGTGGTGGAGAGAGAAAAGCTGATCGACCTGATCAATACCGCATTTGTCCGCGGGCAGGAATTCTTTGAGCGGGATGTGCTGCTGCCCCAGCTGAGCAAGCTGAATGTGCATGCCTATAAGCATGAGGGCTACATTGCGCGTATCTGTGATATGAAGAGCTATTTCGATGAGAATATGAAGCTGCTGGATGACTATAATCTGGATGCGCTTTTCTCGGGCTCACCGATTTACACGAAGATTCGTGACGACAACCCTACCAGGTATATCGAGGGAGCAAAGGTGCAGAACGTGATGGTTGCCGACGGCTGCGTGATTGAAGGCGAGGTGGAGAACAGCATTCTCTTCCGTGGCGTTAAGGTTGCCAGAGGAGCGAAGGTCAGGAACTGTATTCTGATGCAGGATTCTGTGGTGGAGGCAGGAGCCAACATAGACTACCTTGTGATGGACAAGAAGGTGACCATCACCGCCGGCAAGGAGATGAAGGGGACGAGTACCTTCCCCGTCTACATTGGTAAGCATCAGGTGGTCTGAGAAACGGTACTGTGGACGGTATATATAAGCGGTGTTTATGGAAGAAAAGACTGTGGCAGTCCGGATATACCAGGGAATTGTTACAGAGGACAGGAAAAGGGACGTCCCGGATGCGGGAAGCGTCCTTTTTCCATACTACTTGTCTTTCCGTACTGACTCTGCTATAATTGCTGTGTCGATTTTGCCTGGGACACAGGCGGAGGACTCAAAATGACATAAGACAATCATAGGTGAGGGAGCATGAACATGAGTGTGGAAAAAGAAAAAAAGATTCAGTCCGGTCCGGTACGAAGAGGGCTGGGCATCACGGCAAAGCTGGTATTTGCTATTGTCGTAAGCGTTATGATCGCCGTGGCAATCCTGTTTGTCGTGGTCTACAATCAGATGTCACAGGCATTGTTGGAGAAGAGCGAGGATCTGCTGCAGACCACTACAGACCGGACGCTCCAGGAGACGAAGGCGTGGATTAACGGTACCCTGACCATGCTGGAGACTCAGCGGGATACCATTGAATATGAAGATATGGATGTCCCTGCCATGACAGAGTATATTAAGCATACGGTGGACAAAAACGAGGCTTATCCTGCCGGACTGTATGTGGCGCTGACAGACGGCTCGCTGTATCATGCCACCTTCGTGCCGGGACCGGAATTCGATGCCACCGTAAAGAGCTGGTATCAGGACGGACTGGCATCGGAGGATTTTATTCTGGGAGATGTGTACTTTGACGAGGACAGCCAGTCCTATGTGGTGGGGGCCTCCGGGGTACTGAAATCAGGGGACGGCCAGGTGCGTGGTGTGGCTGCGGCGGATGTGTATCTGGATTCCATTTCCAAAATCGTCAGCGGAGTCCGGATTGAAGACAACGGTGGTATCTTCCTGGTGGATACCCGGACGGATACCATCATCGGGCATCGGGACGGGACCATCACAGGGCAGATTCTCAGCGAGATGGACGATGGGATGTACGCCTATGTCAATCAGCAGATTCAGGGGAACAGGACGGGGCTGACCCTCTATGAAAATACATATATTCAGGTGGAAAATGTTCCGGGCAGCGACTGGATGGCAGTGGCCTATGTCTCCCGGGATGAGGTTCTGGAGGAACTATATCAGCTGAGCAAAACCATGCTGCTGGTGTCGATTCTGGCGGTGCTGGTATTGATTGTGCTGGTGGTGCTCCAGGTTCGACGGGTAATAGGTCGTCCTGTGAGAGAGCTGAGCCGTGTGGCCACCAGGATTGCCGAGGGAGATCTGGACCAGTCCATCCGCTATCACTCCAGAGATGAGCTGGGCGTACTTGCCCATGATTTCAATCAGGTTACGCTGCGGCTGCGGGATTATGTGGCTTATATCAAGGAAATTTCGGAAAAGCTGCGGGAGATTGCGGCAGGGAATCTGGCATTTACATTGGAGCATGAATACACTGGCGAATTTGAGAAGATTAAGATTGCGCTGGATGAAATATCTGACTCTCTGAATAACGTTATGGGACAGCTGCGTGCCACCTCCAGGGATGTGGCGGCCGATGCTCAGCAGGTGTCCGGCGGCGCGGTGAGGCTGTCCCAGGGATCTACGGAACAGGCCGCCGAGGTGGAGGCGCTGGCCGACCATATCGGCGCTGTGTCCGACAGTGTACATAAGGTCGCAAGGGGCGCCCAGGAGGCCAGCCGCATCTCGCTGGAAGTCAGGAACGGCCTTCTGGACAGCAACGATAAGATGCAGAATATGAAAGAGGTCATTCAGAGGATCAGCGATAATTCCACGGAGATTCACAAGATTGTGAAGACCATCGAGGACATTGCCTTCCAGACCAATATCCTTGCGCTGAACGCCGCCGTGGAAGCCGCCAGGGCAGGCGAGGCTGGAAAGGGATTTGCGGTGGTGGCCGACGAGGTCCGTGCTCTGGCCGGGAAGTCCTCCGAGGCGGCTCAGGAGACTACCGCGCTGCTGAGCGAGACGGTGGAATCCATGGAAGAGGGTGTGAAGGTGGCGCAGGATACGGCGGATTCCATGATGAAGGTCGTGAGCCATGCGGATGAGATGAGCAAGCTGATCGACGGCATTGCCGATTACACCAGACAGCAGGATACGGACGCCACGGAGATTATCCACGGGATCGAACAGATTTCCGTGGTGGTACAGACTAATGTGGCCACCGCCGAGGAAAGTGCGGCAGCCAGCCAGGAGCTGTCCGGGCAGGCCGCAATGCTGAAGAAGATGGTGGACAGATTCCAGCTGCGGAACCGTTAACGGCGCGGCTGTCCGTAGGGACAACGGCTGCGGAATGGAATGTGGACAGGAGACAGAAGAAGAGAAAAGGAAAGCAGTTCGCAGGGGCTGTTTTCCTTTTTTTCTTGCATTTCTTTCCAGCCTTACATATAATGGTTCTTGGATAATAGAAATTTCGAAGGAATTTCTATTATAGTCTTTAGATAATAGAATCTGCAAACTGCTTTCGGGGGAGCCAAAATGAACTTTGAAGATGAAAAAGATTATATCATGAGAATCATCAAGGAAATGGCCAGAGTGGTGTTTTCCTTTTTATTCGGAAAGCAGTATGAGGCCATTGTGCAGGAGGCCGCGGAGAAATATGAGGTCTCCGGGAAGAAACTGGATGAGCTGTTAGCTATGGCAGACTGCGGAGCAATCAATGAGGCGGAGAATATTCTGTTGGACGGTATTGATTACCTGGATAAAACCCAGGTGGCTGCCGCAGTTCTGTTTTATCAGTATTTAAGTGAGATGAAGGAGGATTTTTTACTGCAAAGCAACTATTCCAGGGAGGAAGTCCTTGAGGGGATGAAGGAAATGATGGAAAAAGCAGGTTATGGAGAGTTGGCTGATGCGGTAATGAAGCAGTAGCTGTCGGAAAGGGAGGAAAGAATGGGAAAAGAAGATTATCTGAAAGCTTATAAGTCGGGAAAAAAGGATTATCAGGCTAGAATGCTGCGGGGAGAGAAACCCACACTGCAGGTTCTGGACGATTTCATGCCGGAGAAGGGATGTTATCATGAAGCGCCGCTGGGGCTGGTGCAGGTGCCCATCGCACAGATTATGGGGACGAAGACCGCGGGGAGAAGCAATTCTTTCGCGGGGAATTTCATGCCAATCCTCAGGGAAGACACGGAATTTGCCATGAAATGGATCAACTTAAGCAACAGCCAGAGAGACGAGGGCATCCGGGATCCCATTAAGGTCTATGAGTATATGAACAAATTCTATGTGGAGGAGGGGAATAAGCGGGTCAGCGTCATGAAATATTATGGGGCTGTCTCCATTCCGGGAAATGTGATCCGGATTGTGCCGAAGCGCAGCGAAGAGAAGGAGAACAAAATTTATTACGAGTTCATGGAGTTCTATCAGGCGGCTCCCATCAATTATATCTGGTTTTCCCATGAGGGCAGCTTTGCGAAGCTGCAGGAAATCGTGGGAAAGAAGCCGGGAGAAATATGGACCCAGGACGAGCTGCTGCGGTTCAGCGCGCTCTACACCCGGTTCGGCGCCGAGTATGAGGCCAAAGGGGGGAATAAACTGAAGATTACCCAGGGCGATGCGTTTCTGGCGTTTATTTCCCTGCACGGATATGATAAGGTGGATGAGAAAACCACCAATGAGCTGCGGGCGCTGATCAGCAAGAGCTGGGAGGAGTTCGAGCTTCTCCAGGAGGATGAGGAAGTCGAGCTGAAAATGAAGCCCGGCAATGAGAAGAAGCCTTTGTTGAGTGTGCTGCTTCCTTTAAGCTCGCCGAAGCTAAAAGCGGCGTTTATCTATGCGAAGACTCCGGGCACCTCCGCCTGGACTTACGCCCATGAACTGGGCAGACTTTACCTGGAGCAGACCTTCCCGGAGGAGCTGAGTACCGTCGCCTATGAGAACGGGACGGAGGATAATGTGGAGGGGCTGATTGACGAAGCCATACAGTCAGGCTGCAATATTATCTTCACCACCACGCCGCCCTTTGTGCAGGCCAGCGTGAAAGCCGCCATATCCAATCCGGATGTGAGGATATTAAATTGCTCCCTGAATACATCTCACCGGTATATTCGCACATACTATTCACGTATGCACGAGGCGAAATTCCTGATGGGCGCTGTGGCCGGAGCCATGGCGGAGAATGACCGGCTTGCATATATTGCGGATTACCCCATTTTCGGCTCCATAGCCAATATCAATGCCTTTGCGCTGGGGGCAAAGATGATCAATCCCCGGGCGAAGGTTCATCTGGTGTGGTCCACCATGAAGGAGGTGGACATGGAGGAAAAAATCAGGGAGACCGGCGCTTCCTGTATCTCCGGAAGAGATATGGTGATTCCCGAGGAGGCTTCCAGATTTTTCGGCCTGTATCATATGGAGGGAGAACACGCCAGGAACCTGGCTATGCCGCTGTATCACTGGGGGAAATTCTATGAGCAGCTGCTTCGGGCGATCCTGGACGGCACATGGAAATATGACGATTCCTCCACAGCGAAGGCCATCAATTACTGGTGGGGCATGTCCGCAGGCGTCATCGATGTGGTCTGTTCAAGGCAGCTGCCCATCGGGACAAGGCGTCTGGTGGAATTGCTGAAGGGTACGATCAGCTCGGAGAAATTCAATCCCTTCTCCGGCATTCTGTATTCCCAGACAGGCGTGGTGCAGGAGGATCCTGAGGGGAGCATGCTCCCGGAGGAGATCATGACTATGGACTGGCTGGCGGAAAATGTAATCGGTTCCATCCCGAAGAAGGAGGAGCTGAAGGAGCAGGCGGAGCCGGTGGTGAAACAGCAGGGAATAAAGAATTAAAATATATTACGACAGCGACAGAAAGGCTTTGCAATGAAGATAATGGCAATTGCGGATGAAGAGTCCAAATCTCTGTGGGATTTTTTCGATCGGAGCAAACTGGAAGGAATTGACCTGATAATCTCCTGTGGGGATCTGGATCCGCGATACCTTTCTTTCCTGGTGACATTTGCCTCGGCACCGGTGCTGTATGTGCATGGAAACCATGACAAAAAATATGAGCAGGTGCCGCCGGAGGGCTGCATCTGTATAGAAGATCAGATTTACGTCCATGAGGGTGTGAGAATTCTGGGGCTGGGGGGCTCCATGCGTTACAAGCCGGGTCCCCATCAGTACACGGAAAAGCAGATGGAGAAGAGAGTGCGGAAGCTTCGCTTTCAGCTCTTCCGGAAGCGGGGATTTGACATTCTGGTGACACATGCCCCGGCTTATCAGCTGAACGACGGACGGGATCTGCCCCATCAGGGATTCCGTATCTTCCGCACTCTGATGGAGAGATACCGGCCGAAATATTATCTGCATGGTCATGTGCATATGAACTATGGAAGACGGCACAAGCGGTATGACAAATATGAGGATACCCACATTATCAACGCCTATGAGCGCTGTGTGTTTGAGTTCGAGGATGAGAATCCCCAGGAGCATATTCGTTGAATGTAATTAGAATCATATGCAAAGGAAATCCGGGAGGGAAAATAAGAGATGAAAAGCAATTTAACGAGACTGGAAGCGCTGGCACTTCTGCGGAAATATAACAAAGAACCCTTTCACATCCAGCATGGGCTGACCGTGGAGGGTGTGATGCGGTATTTTGCCAGAGAGACGGGATGCGGAGAAGAGGAAGAGTACTGGGGAATCGTGGGACTGCTTCACGATATTGACTTTGAACTGTATCCGGAGCAGCATTGTAAGAAGGCGCCGGAGCTGCTTCGGGAGGCGGGAGTGTCGGAGGATATGATCTATTCCATATGCAGCCACGGCTATGGAATCTGCAGCGATCTGGAGCCGAGACATCAGATGGAGAAGATTCTGTTCGCCTGCGACGAGCTCACCGGACTGATTGGAGCAGCCGCCAGAATGCGGCCTTCCAAAAGCGTCATGGACATGGAATTGTCCAGTCTCAGGAAGAAATACAAGGACAAAAGATTCGCGGCAGGATGCTCCAGAGATGTGATCAGCGAAGGCGCACAGAGGCTGGGCTGGGAGCTGGACGAGCTCCTGGAGAAAACCATCCTTGCCATGCGCTCCTGCGAGGAGAGTGTGGAAAGGGAAATGCAGGCATAAATGTGTAACAGTTCAGACAGGGCACTGAACTGTTACGCTGATGCACACAAAACGCAAAGGAAATGCGTTTTGGCGCCCGAAAGTCTCGCAAAATTGCA
>JAAWLQ010000161.1 GCA_022797995.1 Lachnospiraceae bacterium | reverse complement strand
AAGATTGCCTGCGGCGCCAACGCTTCGGACTATCACTGGACGGACAAGGTGCTGGAGACCACCTTCGACCATGGACGCGGATTCATGAACGGCCTGTCCCTGCACTATTATACGGTGCCCGGCGACTGGAGGAAGAAGGGCTCCGCTCTGGAATTTGATGAGAAGGAATATTATCGCACATTGAAGGCCACCTTGAAGATGGAGGAGCTGATCAAAAAGCACGGCGCCATTATGGACCAGTATGACCCCGAGAAGAAGATCGGCATGATTATCGACGAGTGGGGAACCTGGTACGATGTGGAGCCCGGCACCAACCCCGGCTTCCTGTATCAGCAGAATACCATGAGAGACGCGCTGGTGGCAGGCATCAACCTGAACCTGTTCAACAAGAACTGCGACCGGGTGAAGATGGCCAATATCGCCCAGATGGTGAATGTGCTCCAGGCTGTGCTCCTGACCGACGGGAAGAAGATGGTGAAGACCCCTACCTGGCATGTGTTCCATATGTATCAGGTGCATCAGGATGCAGAGCTGGTGGAGTCCTGTGTGGAGACCAGAGAAGTGGGACAGGAAGAGGAGTACAAGGTGCCCAACCTGACAGAGTCCGTGTCCAGATCTCAGGACGGAAAGCTTCACATGACGCTGACCAACCTGTCTCTGGACGAAGTAGAAGACATCGAAAGTATTTTTGCGGACAGCCAGGTGAAGGCGGTAAAGGGGACAGTACTGACAGGAAATATGCAGGCACACAATACCTTTGACGAGCCCGACCAGGTACATGAGGAAGAGTTCAGTGCCGTTACGGTGAACGGGGACAGGATCAACTTTACCGTTCCGGCCTGCAGCGTGCTGCATCTGGAGGTTGAGCTGGCGTAATTGGGAACCGTTCGGACAGAACATGCGACATACCATAACGTTGCCTGATAAAAAGGAGTATTGATTTATGAATTATGTATACCCGGCTGTTTTCTATGAGGAAGAAGGCAAAATATCAGTCATTTTCCCTGATTTGGGAAACCTGGCAACGTTTGGAGATAATGTGGCGGATGCTATGCGTATGGCTGGAGATGCCTGCGGTCTGTATCTGTTTACTGCCCTACGTGACGGCGAACCGCTCCCGACTCCCAGTTCATTAAGCGAAATCAGTCCTGCTGCCATCTTGAAAGATTTTGGAATGGAATCCGCTGCGGAAAGCGCTTTTGTCAATATGGTATTGGTGGATATGACCGAATACGCAAGGCAACACAGTGATAAGGCAGTAAAAAAGACTTTAAGCATCCCCATGTGGTTGAATACTCTTTGTGAGGAAAAAAGCATCAACTTCTCAAAAGTATTGCAGGAGGCTTTGTTAACAAAGGTACAGTCGTTATGACTGGCAGTAAAAGAGGCGCAGATGTGAAAAAGCGGTTGACGAAGAAGACAGGGGAGATCGGATATGAAAATTGAGCTGGTGCGGGAGATAGAGGGAAGTATACTCGATATCGGCGGTGGCGGCGAAGGAATAATGGGCCGGCTGTACGGCAGCCAGGTGACGGCCATCGACAATTGCCAGGAAGAGCTGGACGAGGCTCCCGGCGGTTATGAGAAAATGCTGATGGATGGGACGGCCCTGACATTTGAGGACAACCAGTTCTGTAATGTTACCTTTTTCTATACTCTGATGTATATGGGGAAGGAGGAGCAGGGCCAGGCCCTCCGGGAAGCGGTCAGGGTCCTGAAGCCAGGCGGCAGTCTGTACATATGGGATGCGGAAATCCTTTCCGCATATCCGGAGCCGTTCTGCGCAGAGCTGGATATTTTCCTTCCCGGAGAACAGATCCACACCACATATGGTGTGGTGAAAATGGATACGCAGGACAGAAAATCGATTGAGGAAATGTGTGTGACGGCGGGGCTTTGCCTCGTCTGTGCGAGTGAGCAGACGGGACATTTCTATCTGTATTTTTTGAAAAAATAATGGACTGAATATTGCCAGAACAAAAAGGAGCAAATATGAAACGGAAACTTCTCATCACAGGTTTTGACCCTTTTGGAAAGGATAAAATCAATCCGTCCTGGGAGGCGGTGAAAAGGCTGCCGGACGCCATTGGCGACTGTGATCTGATAAAACTGCGGGTGCCTGTCGTATTCGGGGAAGCAGCCGAAACCGTTCTACGGAAAGCGGCGGAAATCCGCCCGGAGGCCATTCTCTGTGTGGGACAGGCCGGCGGCCGTAAGGCTGTCACGCCGGAGGTGGTGGGGATTAACCTGCGAGAGGCTTCTCTGCCGGACAATGCGGGAAAATCTCCTCAGAACGAGCCGGTGATTGCCGGAGGTCCCGCCGCTTATTTTTCCACGGTTCCGGTGCGCGGAATCGTGGAGGCGGTAAAAAAAGAAGGGATTTCCTGCGCCCTTTCCTATTCCGCCGGGGTATACGTATGTAATGACCTGCTCTATACCCTCCTGCATCATTATAATGGGACAGCTACCCGTGTGGGCTTTATTCATGTGCCGTACCTGCCGGAGCAGACGCAGGAGAAGGAGGCCGGTATGGAGTTGGAAAGAATCGTGAGGGCCCTTACGATTGCGGCGGAGGTGGTTTCCGGAGAATGTGTGCAGGAGTGTGAAAGATGAAAAGAGAGTTGCTTGCAGCGGGAGCTCTGATTTTAGTGCGGCAGAGAAATGAGCATCAGTAAGCTGATACAAAAGTGGAGCAGTCTGTATTGTAAAAGGAAAAGGAACAAAAACAGAGCCTGCGATAAGAGAAAGGTTTTCGCTTATCACAGGCTCTGTTCTCATAATGCCCTGATTTTACACTTTACGACTCCACATCTGAATCGGCGGCAACGGCCGAGACTACGCTGGAAATCACGGAAACGATTACTGCGATGAGGATGATTAACAATCCGCCTCCTAAAACAATGAACATAATGGAACGCCTCCTTAAAATGTCTTATTTCATGGTGAAAAGACGATTACAATCGTATTAAGTCTTTCTGTCAATGAACTGATTATAGCATGTTTCATTTTAAATCTCAACCATAAAATGTGCTTTCACTTACCCATGAACCAACGGTGAGCCTGTTTTATGAGAATTTCTATAATTTTTGTCTTGATATCTTCCTCATATTTGCATATAATAAGAACAGGTAGTAATACCTGTCGGTCATCACGGCCAGAATATGATGAACGTGTATGTTTAACTTCCGGAAGCGACGGGGTGCTGTTGAGCGTAGAATATCGCTTACATGTGAGATGGGATTTTGAGTCGCAACAGGAACAACACATCCGAATCGGCGGCAACGGCCGAGACCACGGTGGAAATCACGTTAAAAATCCTCTTCCTTTAATAAAGATAAAGTCTCAATATCAGGATTTAATACATGAACCACACGTTTTGCATGATGCATTACCAAATCATCATAAATATTTCTTGCCATTCTGGCATTTGCAAAGGAATCGTCTTTCTTTTCCGTTGCCCTCAGAAAAAAATCCGTAATTTTTTCTTTTAAACTGTCATCTAAATGATAATCATTTTTCCTACATAGGGTCTCCAATATCTTCGTCAGTTCATCTGCAGTATAATCATCGAATTCTATAAATGTATTAAACCGTGATTTCAATCCCGGATTTGCTTCAAAAAAAAGCTTCATTGGTTCCGTATACCCTGCTACAATTACTACCAAATCATCTCTATAATCCTCCAAAGCTTTTGTCAGTTCGGTAAGACATTCTCTTCCATATGAATCGCTGTGATCATTCTCTGTTATACTATATGCCTCATCAATAAACAGAACTCCTCCCTTTGCCCTTTCAATCACTTTTTTAACCTTCAGTGCTGTCTGTCCCTGATATCCTGCAATCAAATCTGTCCTTGAAACTTCAACAAAATGCCCTTTTGATAAAAGACCTATTTGTTTATATAAACGCCCTACTATACGAGCAACCGTAGTCTTTCCGGTCCCTGGATTTCCTGTAAATGCAAGATGAAGCGTACTCTTTGTTATGTTCAGACCTTTGCTTCTTCTCATTTTCTGAACAGTTTGATATACAATTAAATCATTCACTTTTTGCTTTACATTATTTAACCCTGTCAGTGTATTCAATTCTGATAATAATTCCTCCAGACTTTTTTCCTCTCTCCAATCATTTGTCTTATCATTGCAAATATCAATAATCTGCAGATATCCATAGTAGTCTATTAAGCTGTCTTTAACTGCCTTTGAAAGCTGTAAAACTTCCCTGGAATACTTATCCTTATATTCAATTATATTGGATATTTCTCTACATAACATTTTTGTGGATACTGCATCCTGTGTCTCCACAATATTCACCGCATATTTTGTGATATCTCCGCAGGCATTGACAACTGCGTCCAATTTGGAAGATAAATCCAAAAAGCACTTCTCATATTTTTTAGTATCCATTAAATAATCCCCAGCAGACTTACAAGAAAATGTAAAATACATATGCCGACGGCACTTCCCGATAACAAACAGGCAATATGAACCTTTTTCCTCAGTATGTCATTATGCCCTATTCTACTATCAAAATGTTTTATTGTCTCTGCTTCTTGTTCTTTCACCACCATAGAATTTGTTTTTCCTGAAAAGTCCACAGTCTGTCCCATTGTTCCTGAAAGGTATTCAGCATAATATTTTACGTATTCAACATCTTTACTTAGACGCTTAATATCCTGCCACATCTCATCAATGTTTTCCAAATGTTCTATTTGATCCTGTCTCTCTTTAAACTGTTCCAGCACACTGATGATCGTTTTCTGGCTATTAAGCGTCTTCCTGATATCTTCCTGGGCATTCTGTGCTTTTTCCGCCGCCGCTTCTGCCGCATGAAGCGAAAGCAGAATTGCCTGAATATAATCTTTATCTAAAGAATCAAACGCATTATAAACTTCTCCGAACATACGGAAAAAGGTAATATCTGTTTCATTAATGCGCTTTAAACAAGTCTGGATCTCTTCAACTAATTTGTTCATTTCAATTCCAGTTACCAAATGATCAAATATAGGGATCAATCCTTCTGTTCCTACCTTTTCCAGGTAGATGTCCGGAGGGACCTTTTCTATGAATTCAGCTATCTGACTTTTTGCCTCTTCAAAATTATGTGTATTTATTCCAATTTTTTCCATCGTTTATCTCTTCTCTCTTTGTATACTACGTCAGGTTCTTTTATGCCGTCTTAGTTCAGCAGTCTGCCCAGCCTGCTGTTCATTTCCTGAAACTCATCATCATGATTCTCCGTTTTCTTTGACATGATGGAGTCTGTAGTTGCCTTCATGATATTTGCCGCCATCTGATGCCTGTCTTTTATATTCTGTGTCACATTACGCCTATTTTTCTCAGTCTTTAACTCATTTACTGCAATGATTTCACGCTGAGTCTTCAGAATGTCATTTCCTGTATCAATCAGCCTTTCGGTCATAGCAGCTTTCTGGCGATTTGCAATCAGCCTGTCAATAAAATGAAGTGCCAGTGCGCCAAGGATTCCGGCTATAACGGCTCCCATAAAAATGCCGATCAAGTTTGCCATACTTCCCAATAACGGGATTTCCACTGCAAAAAGGGGGACTGCCATCAGACCCTTCTCAATCACGTCCCCCAGAATAACAGCTCCTGATACGCTCAATCCGGCCATTATGATTTTCCCAACTTCAGCCACAAGAATCCCTGTAGGCTTGTTTCTGTTTTTTGGATTCTTCACATAAGCCACAGCCTCTTTCAGCGACACCCAGCCCTGTTTTAACAGGATCCATGCATTTTTGATCGTTTTTACAACCGGCCCCAATATGGAGGTGGCAATGACAGTAAGCGCTGCATTTCCTGCAATAATCAGATTTTTCTGCACATCAGACACAAAGGAAACCACCGCGTCCTTTATAAATGTAAGCAATGAAGCTAGTGTTCGCTCTGTCGACTTAAGCCATAGAACAAATTTTCTGATAATTTTCCGAAGTAGCTCTGCCAGAAGCTGCATAAAGACAGCTCTTGCAGCCTTTCCCGTAATCCTGAATGCCTCGGCTCTCCGCGACTTTTTCCCCGCCTTTATTGACTTCTTTTCGCCCTCCTTTTTCAGCCTTTCACATTCTTCTCTGGCCATTCTGTCCTGTTCCATCAGCTTTTCCTCATCAAGCCCGAATCTGTCAGCCGGTTTCTGACCATTTCTCTCGGAATTCAGCCATTCTACCATTGTGCTGTCTCCTTTGGACTCATTGGCACTTGCATCCAGCTCATGAAGATTTACCTTGCTGTTCGCAAATTCAACCTGTTCTGCTCTCGTAAGATGTGCATTTGCTTCCGGATCCCTGATGATTTCTGCCGCTGGAATATCATGATCCATATGAGTTGTTTTTGAGCCTTTGGGACGTCCTTTATCAAAGGGAGCACGCGCCTCCTCTTTTACAACCGCCTTTTCTTTCCCGGTTCGATGGTCTTTCCGCATTACTATATTTCCATTTTCATCTCTCTTGAAGCTATCCTGCCAATTATCATATCTTTCCTGATAATTAATTTCCGTATTATGTGTGGCAATATTCCCTTTGGCAAAGTTTTCTGTGGTCTGAATATGGGCTTCCTTGCTTAAATCCAGTGTGAGCCCATTATTTTCTCTGATAAAGTCTTCTCCTGCAGTCACGGCAATTTGATTTACAAACTGCTCCCAAACTGTATTCATAATTATATTTCCCAATGCTTCGGGATTTCCAATTTCTTCTCTTTGCTCCTCCAGAATTTCCAGTTCGGCAATATTTCTGTCCAGTTCTTCCTGCAATTTACTTTCAAGTTCATCAAAATCTAGGGATTCTTTCAGAATATTCTGATCTGATATAACTGCGTTTTTCGTTTCCATATTTTCCTTTCTCCGTATGTAGTTATCCACTTTACTGTTTGTTCTGTTATTGAGTATGATATACAGCAGTGTCAAAAAACTCTGTATTTTCACATTATATACCAATTCTGCTTCTTTTAAGTCTACTGTCAGCGAACATTTTCTGAGCAGTCTTAGCTTGTGAAATGTATCCTTTTATGCCTGCCATATGGGAATCATCTTCATTTTAGACTTGATATCTTCCACAATTTTGCATACAATGAAAGCAGGCGGCTATACCTGTAAAAATTAACTTAAACCTGTCGGTCATCACGGCCGCAGACGCGCGAAAATGGAAATGGAGCAAAGTCAGCTTCACTGACCTGATACTTTGCCCGCAGGAATAAAAGGGGCAGGAAGAGGAAGCAAATGATTACAATTTCCCTGTGTATGATAGTGAAAAATGAAGAAAAGATACTGGCCAGGTGTCTGGACAGTGTGGCAATGCTTGCGGACGAGATCATCATTGTGGACACGGGGTCCACAGACGCCACGAAGGAAATTGCCGGACGATACACGGAGCATGTCTATGATTTTCAGTGGATTGACGATTTCAGCGCCGCCAGGAATTTTGCATTTTCCAAGGCCAGTATGGAATATATCTATTCTGCGGATGCAGACGAGGTACTGTCCGCGGAGAACAGGGAGAAATTCCGGCTTTTGAAGGAAACCCTGCTTCCCGAGATCGAGATTGTACAGATGAAATATGCCAATCAGCTCCAGTTTGGAACGGTCTATAATTTTGATGAGGAATATCGTCCCAAACTTTTCAAAAGGAAGCGGGATTTCGTCTGGGAGGCGCCCATTCATGAGACGGTGCGGCTGACTCCTGTGATTTACGACAGTGATATTGTCATCACTCATCTGCCGGAGGAGAGCCATGCAAAGCGTGATCTGGAAAATTTTCACAGGCATTGCATTGATGGATATCGCCTGCCAAAACGTCTCCACGGCCTCTATGCCAGGGAGCTGATGCTGACGGGAGACGAGGAGGACTTTGCACAGGCGGCGGATACGTTCCTTCAGTCTGCGGCGGACAATGAGCGGGACAGTGAGGAGATGGCTCAGGCCTGCTGTATCGTGGCGAAGGCAGCCAGGCTGGCCGGGGATACGGTTACTTTTTTCAAATATACCTCCAAGGTGATTGCGGAGGAGGCGAATTCGGAGATCTGCTGTGAGATGGGCCATTTTTACGAGGAGAACGAGGATTGGGAGGAGGCTGCGATATGGTACTACAATGCGGTGTATGAGACCTCGCCCATCCTGAACCTGCAGGCCGGAGGCCGGGAGAGCCTGGAAGGACTGATTCGCTGCTATGAGCAGCTGGGATGTCCGGAACAGGCGCAGGTTTACAGGGAGGAGCTGCGCAGGCGCGGCTGAAATGTATAAGCTAATCCAGGATTGGAATATGGAGTGAATTATGGAATTAAATATAAACGCACCCGCCTATTTCAAAGAGCATTATGGTATGGACGATGAAGTATATAAGTTCTGCCAGAAAGCATATCATTTTTTTAAGGACAGAGAATACAGCGATACTTTACATACGATTGGCATAGTGCCTGTCGCGGCTCCCCAGGAAATATATGACAGTGGAAGCTGGAGAGAAAGCACAAGGTTTCTCTGCAATAAAAGTATTGCTTCCATAGTAATCCGAATGGATTTTGAAAATTATT
>JAAWLQ010000160.1 GCA_022797995.1 Lachnospiraceae bacterium | reverse complement strand
AATAGAATCCAGGACAGGATTCTATTATCAAAATTCTATTATAGAATCAAAAAGCTGATTCTATTATCAAAAATATATAATAGAATCTAAAGGCAGATTCTATTATCAAAATTCTATTATAGAATCTAAGAGCTGATTCTATAATCCAAATTCTATTATACAATCTTCCATACGTCAATGAGGAATCTTGTGCTATTTAGGCTTTACACCCAGCCTTTTACACCCAGAACATCATACAATGGCTTTAGTTGATCCCTTACTGAATTTACTATCTTATTGATATCCAGCCTGGCAATCATGTCATTGCTTTTTACGCCCTTGAAATACACTTTATTTGCCCGTCTATACAAATTTTGTAACTTATCATAACCATTCCTGCCAATCACTTTCGTATTCTTTCCAAGTCGCAGGAATTCCATAATTCCTTCTGTATCATATAGAAACCAGTCCGCAATCGAATGTCTCGCTCTGACATGAATTATCTGGGACGCACCATTTTTACGAAGTTCCTGTTCAACCTCACTCCAATTAACCGGCGGTTTAGATGAAAATTCAAATACATCCGTATCACTGCACAGTATCACTGTATATCTGCATTCTTCTCCGTATTTAGGCTTGATTTCTTTTGTAAATTTTCTTAATACATTACTCTTGAAACCACCAATCCCTTTTACATTTCGATATTCAATGTAGGTATCAAACCTGTTTGCCGGATGAAGTCTTCGAGCATTGGTTACAACCCTCTTGTAAAATTCAACTTCCGTATCACCCTCCACAAAAAGAATCAAACATTTATTCATCCGCATCACACTCCAGATAATCTTTTATATTACTTTCCATATCTGAAAGCATTGAGAATAAATAATCACCCATACTCATATTGAACTCCGCCGCATCATTCTGCAACTGTTTTCGTCCGGATTTCTTAAAGCCAAAAAACTGAGCAACACCTGGAATCACATTCATTCCAACATGTATCCAGGCGGGATCCAGGTAACTGATAATATACGGAGAATGACTTGTTATAATAACCTTGCAGTCCGTCAGTAGCTGACTGACTATCTGTATATAAGCATGAAAAAGACCTGGATGTACTGAATTTTCCGGTTCCTCTATAGCAATCAAAGATATATTGCTATCACTTGATACAACTATTTTTGCCAATATCATAAATACACGTTTTACGCCATCTGACATCATTTCAAAATCAATAGGATTTATCAGACTTTTATCTTTAACATATAAGACATATATCGAATTAGCAATAACAAACGGTATGTCATCAGGTACTACCTCTTCAAAAGCACCGATTTTATATCTTTTGACA
Organism: Lachnospiraceae bacterium; assembly: GCA_022797995.1. Classification (GTDB taxonomy): domain Bacteria; phylum Bacillota; class Clostridia; order Lachnospirales; family Lachnospiraceae; genus Acetatifactor. The sequence goes on along the minus strand of JAAWLQ010000160.1, from coordinate 7,224 downwards.
ATAATATCTTCTACATCAGGGAACAACTGGATAAAGGCATTTTTTAAAAGTTCAAATTTCTCCCGGCGCTGTATGCTTAAATTATAGATGACTCTCGGCAGGCTTTCCGCATTTATCATTTCATCCTCATAGCCCTTCCGAATAATAGGATTAGGTCTGTAAAAACTCCTTACATCCAAATTATTTTCCATGTACATCTTCATGCTATTCAGTCTTTTAATAATATCGGCATAGAAAATTTCATCATAAGCTTTTAGCTTATTCACCACTAATTCAGAAGACTCTACCTTTATTTTTGTGGAACAACGACCTGTTTCAGAACTCTTAAAAAAAGCTGTGTCCGCATTTCTGCTAATTAATTGTGTGTATTTTTGTCCTTTTGCATCGGGTTTTATTTTCAAATATTCCTGCATAATTTGTGGTTCCACATCCTTGCTATTTCTCCACAAAAATTCATATCCATATAAAATTCTATATTCTACTCCTTCATATTCCGTCAAAACTTCCATCTCGTATCTATAATTCCGGCCCTGCATACGAATGTTAATTGGAATTAAATTAACATTCGACATCATCTCTGTTTTCTTTTCGATTTCCGCCTTTATATAAGCCAGCCCAAAATCGATTCCGGCAAGCACATTGGATTTACCAAAATTATTCAATGCTACAAGGGCAGTAAGCTTTTCAAATGTAATTTTTACATTCGATAAATTTTTGAACCCATCAATTAACACAGCCTGCATTTTCATAAAATCATATTCCTTCCTCTGCTTTCTTTCTACAGAATAGCATTGTTTTGAATAATATGCAATATTTATTCCCGTTTTATTTCATTATATTCTTTCATTTTTTACATTTATCTATTTTACGCAAATATTTTTTTCGTTTTAATTTCGTCATTTTAAATCCATGTGTAAATTTGACAGAACTAATACTATAATTTCAAAAGGTCGAGCCATTTCTAAATGCCCCGACCTCTCCACATATCAATATCTCATTTTCCGCTTACCCCACAGCGCCTCTCTCCACAATGGAATACCCCAGCTTCACTTCCTGCACGGCCGTCTCCCCCTGCCCCAGCAGCTCCACCAGCATCTGCACCGCGATTTCTCCGCATTTTTCATAGGAATAATGTACGGTGATCAGGGGCGGCGCCGTCACCCGGGCCATTTCGGAATCTCCGTGTCCGGCCACCAGGATCCGCACCGGGACCTGGATTCCGTGCTCCCGCAGATATTGCACGGAGCCCACAGCCATGGTGTCTGTTGCACAGATCAGGCCGTCCAGCTCCCCGCATTTTCGAAGCAGCTCCGCCGTCTTCTCATATCCCGAGGCCACGCTGAATGCCGCCACCACATGGTTCTTCGCCAGTTCCTCATGTCCCATATCCCGCACCGCATCCCGGAAACCGTCATAGCGCTGGGCTCCCACGGCCTTGTCCTGGGAGATGGCCCCGATATACCCCAGTCTGCATCTTCCCTTTTCCAGAAACAGTCTGGTCAAATCATAGGTGGCGTGATAGTCGTCGTGGAAGACGCAGGAATAGCCCGGCAGCCGCTGGCCTGCAATCACCACAGGCACGGACAGCCGCTTCAAAAGCTGCCTGTGCTCTCTGGTAAATATCGTGCCCACCAGTATCACGCCGTCCACCATTTTATCATTAAAGGTCTCCAGATATTCCAGCTCTTTCTTCGGATTGTTCTGGCTCACCGCAAGAAGCATCTGATAGCCGTTCTCATCCAGCGCGGAAAGCATTCCCTCCACCATTCTGCCCACGGATGCGGACGCCACTTTCGGCACGATGACACCCACCATTCTGGTCTTTTTCGTTCTCAGCATCTGCGCCTGTACCGACGGACGATATCCTGTCTCCTCCACCACTTCCCGGATGGCCTGCTTTTTTTCCTCGGACAGATATCCATTATTAAAATAACGGGAAACAGCCGCTCTGGATACGCCCGCCCGCTTTGCAATTTCCGCTATATTCATTTCACGCTCCCGGTTCCTCTCATTCCTTTTTCATGGCAATTCCCGCAGATTCCGAATCGTTATTTCCTTTTCAGATAATAAAACCCGTAAGCCGGAATGTCAACCCCGCTGGCCTTTCTTTCCACTCCGGAAAGCAGTTCCACATAGTCCCCGTCGGTCTCGTTGATCCAGGCCGTTTTGTCCTGTTCGCTGAAATTGAACAGGCCTATGATTTTCTCCCCCTGGAACTGTCTCGCGATACAGAGTACGGAATTGTCCCAGGTATCGATGGTCCAGGTATCCGCGTCGGCCACGAACACCTTCTCCCGCTTGCGAATCTGCTCCAGCCGTCCCAGCTGTCCGAACAGCTTCCCTTCCACGGTATCCGGGTCGGAAGCATTTCCAGCCAGCTTCCAGTTCATTGCCCCTCTGTGAATATATCTGGAATCCGCCACCTTCAGCGGGTTCTCCTTATAGCTGTAATCATTCACCTGCCCGATCTCATCCCCGCTGTAGAGCACCGGAATCCCGGACTGCATGAACATATAGGCATGAAGCATTACGTCCAGCCGGATGGCCCTCTCCATGGCGGCGGCATCCTGTTCAAATCCCGCTTTCTCAATTCCGCACATGGACGCGGTGGTCCCGCAGAAACGGGCGTCTCCCGTCACCGGATCCGCATTGTAAAGCTCTCCCCGGCTGTTGCTTCCCCCGGCATATCCCTGAAAATAGTCATTGAGATACTGCTTGTGGGAGCGTTCCCCGATTCCCTCCGCCATCAGAGTTCCATAGTCAAGTCCCCAGCCAATGTCATCGTGACAGCGCAGGTAATTCAGGAACACATAATCCTTGGGCAGTGAATTTACGATATCAAGCTGTTTTTTCAGCAGTTTTACATCTCTTGTGGCCACGGTATGCCAGGTTGTGGCCATAGTTGTCACGTTATAAAGCATATGGCATTCCGGCTTTTCCACCGTTCCGAAATAGGGCACCACCTTCTCCGGCTCCATCACCACTTCTCCCAGCAGAAGGATGCCGGGGCAGACAATCTCCGTAATCATGCGCATCATGCGCACAATGGTGTGTACCTGAGGCAGATTCCTGCAGCTGGTATTCAGCTCCTTCCAGATGTAGGGAACCGCGTCAATGCGGATGATATCGATTCCCCTGTTAGCCAGATACAGAAAATTGTACATCATTTCGTTAAAGACCCGGGGATTTTTGTAATTCAAGTCCCACTGATAGGGGTAAAAGGTGGTCATGACAAAATGTCCCGCATCCTCCAGCCAGGTAAAATTGCCCGGCGCGGTGGTGGGAAACACCTGAGGCACCGTCTTCTCATACAGGGATGGGATATAAGAATTGTCAAAGAAGAAATAGCGGCTCATATACTCTCCGTCTCCCCCGCGGGCTTTCCTGGCCCACTCATGGTCCTCGGAGGTGTGGTTCATGACAAAATCCATGCAGACATTGATTCCCTTTTTATGGCAGGCCGCCGTCAGGCTCTCCAAATCCTCCATGGTTCCCAGATTTTCCTGAACCTTACGGAAATCCGACACCGCATATCCGCCGTCGGAGCGTCCTTCCGGTGTCTCCAGGAAAGGCATCAGATGCACATAATTCACATTGCAGCTCTCAATGTAGTCCAGTCTGGACTCCACCCCCCTTCATATTCCCGGCAAAATTGTCGATATAAAGCATCATTCCCAGCATGTCGTTCTGCCGATACCATCCCCTGTCCGCTTCCCTTTTCTCATCCAGCCTCTTCAGCGCGGCATTTCGCTCCAGGTAAAAACGCCGCAGATTCTCCAGCAGCTCGGCGAACATGGAATCATTGTGGTAAAGCTCCATATAAAGCCACCGAAGCTCGTCATGATGCCCCTGTAAACGTTCCTGAAACCGTTTGTCTTCCTTTTTCATTCTCTTCCCTCTCCTCTTTTCCTTCTCAAAATATTACTTCTGTCTGTCACACAGACTCCGGATACCATCCATTTTCTCTGCCTTTTCCGTATATCAATCTCCGGAATCCATCTGCGCCAAACCCCTCTTACAATTATATATGAAATCGATACCGTCGTTATTATCTCTTCTCTCCCACAGGGGCATTGCCCAGCCTTTCTCCGGCCGCGTCCTTCTTTTTCCTCGTCAAAAGGCAGCTTCTTTCTGCAGTATTCCGCAAAAAAAGCTGCCTGTCCCCTGTACTTCCCGACCTTTCCTCAACCTGCCCTTTCTCCCACGAGAAACGGACCGATCTTTTCAAGCATTGCGGAATCATCGGAATCACACACAAGTTTTTGAGGCCTTGCCAGATCAAGTGCAAAAACGCCCAGAATGGATTTGGGATCCACAATCCGTCTGCCTGAACCCAATTCAAAATTGGCCTCCACCGAATTTACGACATTTACAAAACTCCTCACCTGGTCCACATCATCAAACTTAACGAATACCTGCTGCATACATATCACCTTTTTTCACCTTTCTCAATTCTTCTCCGAATTGCGATATCATTGTAGCTTGTGTTTGTATTGCCTGTGTTGTACAGTTGCATTACCTTATCTGAGGCAAAATCATATACCAGGTCCCGGCTTTTGTAAATTGTCATTTTTCATAATTTTTTAAAATAGTTTTTGTACAAAATGGTGAAATCGTTTTCACATTTTATTCATGTTGTTCAAACAACACATTTCTCTGAAAGCCCACATAGGTCACTATGAAATATACGGCATATACCACCAGAAAAAGCAGAAAGGAAATCCCGAAATATCCCGCCGCAGCCGTGTGTGTTCCCGTGTGAAAATTGAATTTCCAGCCCACATATATTGCGATGGTTCCGCTGATCAGCGCCGCCGACAAAATGGGACACAGGGAAAATATCGCAAGCTGTTTTAAGATCACAGCCGATATCTCCCGCCGGCTCAGGCCCAGCTGGTGCAGCACCTGATAGCGGAAACGGTATTTTGCAGAGTCTGAGAGCTGCTGCACGGAAAGCACTGTCAGCGCCACACAGACGAACACCAGCCCGATATACACAAAAGAAAATATGATGGAGGACAGCGTGAATTTCACCTCGGGAATGACATTGTCTCTGACGATATTTTTACATACATATACCACGATGTTATCCGTGCCGCAGGCCATGGCCTCACTCTGTCTGTGCCCCATGGGATCCATATCCTCCCCGGCATCCGGATCCTTTTCTGCTTCCGCATAGCCGCCGGCATCCTGATAGTCTCCGAATCCCGGCTCTCCACCGCCATTCTGACGGTCCACAGCTTCCGGATAGCCGCCGGCATTGCCGAAGCTCTCTTCCCCTCCAAGTTTATCCAATTCCCGCTGCAAATTAACCGGTGCCGGCTCCTCCAGGTTCACCGCCAGCATTTTATAAAGGGGCGTCATCTTCCGCGCCGCTTTATCCGGGACAATCAGCAGATAATCCGCGCCGTTATGTCCGTCCTGAGAAATGGGCTCCGTGTATATACCGCCGGGAGCCAGAACGCCTTCCGGCCCCTCCACACGGATTTCCCCGGTGAAATCTCCCGTCTCCTTCCACACTCTCTCCTTGATATGAAGCAGATATTCCTCTTCTCCCATTTCCACGGCGGAAAGTCCCATCATCTCCCGGAGACGATTGTAATCGGACTGCGCCAGATAGGTATCATAGTGGTAATAAGCCCAGGTCTCCTCTCCCCTCATAGCCTCCGGATTCGGAGACCCGTCTTCGTTGCGGTAATCATCTCCAAATGTCCTCAAATGGGTGTACAGCCAGGTATTCACCGTGTTGGTCCCATTCTGATATATGGGATAGGCATGCAGCTCCCTGATCTGGCTCTCCCGGTTGATTACCTCCAGTTCCGCCTGAAAGTCGTCTCCCGGATCCTCGCTGAAAACCATCACATCAAAGGGCCATTTCTGTATAAGTATCTGATTCTGATAGTCATTGAACATCATGGCGATGGAACAGCCCAGAAGCGCCAGCACGAACAGAGAGGTCAATGTCCCAAGGGTAAAGCGCAGCGTCCTGATTTTGGCCGCAAACTGCCGCATCAGGAACAGATTCTGCCCCCTGAAAATACCCTTGCCCTTCTTCCGGACGTAGCAGACCACCCACGCGGCCACTCCGGTATAGCACAGATAAATCGTCAGCACCAGCCCGATGAGAAAGCCGATGATCGTCACGGAATCCCAGGATTTATAGAAAAATAAAACCAGTGCAAACACCAGGAGAAAAAGGCCCGACAGGGGAAGCAGCAGACGCTTTGCCTCTTCATGGGACTCCCTGATCTCCTCATTCTGCCTCTGGCTGTTCATCAGCCCGTGAATGTTCATCTTCCGGAATCTGCGCCGGCACCGTAGAAGCGCCAGCAGATAGCACCCGCCATAGCAGGCGGCCGTGGTAATCAGGCACGCCCTGCTCCATTCCAGCCGCACCTGATATTCCATCTGTATCATACTGTAGAGCGCCGCCAGAAGAATCTGCTGAAGCAACAGCCCCAGCGCCAGACCTCCCAGAAAAGCAACCACTCCCAGCAGCAGACTCTCCCGCATGTAAAGCCTTGATATCTCCTTCTTTTTCATGCCGATCAGCAGGTAGATACCGAATTCCCGGCTTCTTTTCTCCAGGATAAACCGCACCATGTAATTGATGAGCCAGGCCATAATGAGCACCACGAAAAAAGTGGCAAGTCCGATCATCACCGCCAGAATTCCGGCGCCTTCAAACAGCTGCATAATATCCCGGGAGAACATCAGCGAATGAAAGGCGAACATAATAGCCGTCACCAGCATCATTGTGAGAAAATACACCAGATAATCTCTGGCGGACCGCTGTACATTTCTCAGTGCAAGCCTGCCGGACAGGCTTCCCCTTGCAAAAGAGTTACCCATTGGACAGCTCACCTCCCGTCAGGGACAGTATGTCCAGAATTTCATTCAGGAACGCTCTCCTGTTCTGGTTCCCACGCCGCAGCTCGTGAAAAATCTGCCCGTCCTTCAGGAACAGAATCCTGCCGCAATAGCTGGCTGAAAAGGCATCATGGGTCACCATGAAAATGGTGGCCTGCAACCTTGCGTTCATCTCCGTAAAGGTCTCCAGAAGGGTCTGGGCCGACCGGGAATCCAGCGCTCCGGTGGGCTCATCCGCCAGAAGGAGCTTTGGCCGGTTCACCAGCGCTCTTGCACAGGCACAGCGCTGCTTCTGTCCTCCTGACACCTGCCATGGGAATTTCTTTCCCACCTCCTCAATGCCCAGAAGCTTCA
>JAAWLQ010000159.1 GCA_022797995.1 Lachnospiraceae bacterium | reverse complement strand
GGTCATTGTGACCAACAATTTTCATATGTTCCGCGCGCTGGGCATTGCCAGAAAGCAGGGATACGCCAATGTGGAGGGACTGGCGGCCGGCTCGGTGCTGGGAATGGGTCCCAACAATCTGCTCCGGGAATTCCTTGGGGTGGTGAAGGATTTCCTTGTGGGAAATCTGTGAGGCGAAAACCTCCGGATTTTCTGGAAACACAGGACAATGAGGGGATTTGAGGGCGGTTTTTGTGAGTCGCCATGCAAGCGGGGCACTGTACGCGGAACTGTGTACAAAGTGCCATGGAACAGGAATGATATCTTTGGGGTGACACACAGGCCGGATGGGGGAAGAAGATTCCCCGGCCGGAATGATTGGAGGATAGAGAAATGGACATTAATGTAGGCGACGTTGTGAGACTGAAAAAGCAGCATCCCTGTGGAAGCAAAGAGTGGGAGGTGCTGCGTTCCGGAGCGGATTTTCGCCTGAAATGCAAGGGCTGCGGGCATCAGATTATGATAGCCCGCAGACTTCTGGAGAAAAGCGTTAAGGAGATTCTGTGACCTTTCTGTAAGCATAGGGGGTGTACCCGGTATGCTTTTTAAAAAGCTTGATAAAACAGGAGTAATCCTTGTAGCCCACCTGCTCCATGATGTCCTGAATGGGCAGATTTGTCTCTGCAAGTAGTTTCCTGGCCAGGGCAATACGCTTCTGAATCAGAAGTTCGCTGAAAGTCAGTCCTGTCTCTCTTTTGATCAGAATGGACAGATAATTGGCAGATAGATAGAACCGTTTTGCCACATCGGTCAGCCGGATTTCATGCATATAATCCGTTTCAATCACATTCAGAATCTGCCGGAACTGGGTCGGCGGAAGGTCGGGGGTATTTTTCTGCTGCAGGATGGCGGCCCGCAGGGGAGAAATCAGCAGTTCTATGGGATTCTCAGGGGTAAGCTGTTGCCAGTGGTGCATTTCCAGGGCTTCATAGCCGCCATAGCGGTATTCACATAACAGACCGGTCATTCGATTGGTGATATCAAGCAATACATCCATCTGAAAAGTTTCCGCAGATTCCTCCACTCTGTCTATAAGCGCTGTCAGTGCGGCCTGGTCATTGCTGCGAAGAGCGGTGGAGAACTGTGCCAGTATCTGCTCTGACTGCATGGGAATGTCCGGAGAATAGAAGACAGGCTCCCGGGACCTCCGCGCGGCGGCAGTCAGCAGAGCAATTTTGGACTGACGAAGAAGCAGAGCAAAATCTGTGTCCGCCGGGGAAATCATACTTACGCCGACATAGAGAGGGTTTCCAATGCCGGAGACTGCCGTCAGGGAATCTGCGCAGGAGAAAGTCTGGTCCGGCTGCAGAAGTATGGACATTTGCTTTATGCCTGTGCGCAGAGAGAGCGTAGGGAGAGCAGGGGTATCCTGATTCTCCCTGCCAACCAGAGTATCCTGTTTCAGCCGCATCAGAGGCCCTTCCAGAGCCTGGTCATAGACGGCTGTGATGAGGCAGCATCGGGGAAGCAGCGTTTTACAGTCAAATGCTGTAAAAAGGCTGGCTGCACTGCGGGGATGCTCACTGTCAAACAGGGAGAAAAAGAGATCATGTTCTTCCCATGGAGAACGCAATTCTGACAAACGGCGCGCTGCCTGCTCCAGTACGGCAGTGAGGTCGTTTTTTCTGACCGGTTTTACAAGGTAATCAAACACACCCTGCCGAAGAGCTTCCTGTGCGTAGGAGAAGTCGCTATAGCCGCTGATCAGAATGACCAGCGTATGGGGAGAAATCGTTTTCATTTCCCGTATCAGCTGCAATCCGTCCAGCCCGGGCATACGAATGTCGCTGAAGAGAATATCGGGCTGCTTTTCCCGTATCATTTCCAGTGCGCTCAGACCGTCGCCGGCAGTCCCCACAATTTCACAATTCATGCTCTCCCAGGCAATCAGGTTCCGGATACGGTAAACAGCCCAGGGTTCATCATCGGCAATTATGACTCGATACATACATTTTCTCCTTCCGTCAGCGGCAGGGTAATAGTGACAGTGGTGCCGGTTCCCTCCATACTGTGAATGTGGATAATTCCCCGGGAACCATAGTATAAATGAATGCGCCTTGCAATATTGCGCAGACCGATGCTTTTCTCCGCCTGTGGAGCGGTGGGATCGTCCGTCTGTGCGTCAAGGATACCTTTCTGCAATGCTTCCAGTACATCGCATCGGATTCCGATACCGTCGTCACGGACGGAAATCAGCAGAGCTTCTTCCCCGGTAATTGTGGTCTGCACATATACATTGCCGGAGCCTACCCTTCTTTCCAGGCCGTGAAACACGGCATTTTCCACAAGAGGCTGAATTAACAGCTTAATGGTACGCAGTTCAAGCGTTTCCGTCCCGGCGTTTATATGAATATTGATTCGCCCCATAAAGCGACAGGAAATAATGGCGGCATATTCCTGCACATAGGAGAGTTCCTGGCGGATTGTGGCAAAGCTGTCTCCTTTTACAGCGTAGCGGAACATAGTAGACAGAGACTCGCTGATACCGGCGATTTCCTCTACCCCGTGGTACATGGCCATACTGCAGATGCAATCCAGTGTATTATAAAGGAAGTGCGGATTAATCTGATTGCGGTAGGCCAGAATCTCCATATCCTTGCGGGCCAGCTCCATGGCATAGGCTTTCGCCTGGGAGGTCTGCAGCTGCCGACTTTTCTGTTCCAGATCGTCCAGCATCTGGTTCATCACATAAATCATGGCGCCCAGCTCATTGTTCTCCCGGGCTTCAAACCTGACCGGATGTCTGTCCATGGGAACTCTGGCCATGAAACCGCTGAGTCTGGAGATGGGTTGAAGTATTTTGTGCCGCAGCATATATAGCAGAAGCAGAAGCAAGGCAAAAAACAGGCAGCCTGTGACGGAGATGATTGCCAGAAGAGGTTTAATCTCATCCCGCAGAAAGCTGTGGGGCATGAAGCTGTGAAGCTGCCAGCCGCTCTGTGGAAGCGTACTGTATATGTAGGCTTCCGGGTTTTCCTGCTCCCAGATGTCGGACCGGTAATAATTTGCCGCCGTGCCGGAGCTGGCTGCTATGACATTTCCGAGAGAATCCGTCAGCACCAGATAAAAATAATCCGGCATATTATTGTTCCTCATGATGGAGGTAAGATGATCTGTGTTAAAGGTGAGGACTATCGTGCCGATACGGTCTCCCAGAAGGCGGGATTTTGGAATCAGACTGTATGCCGGGGACAGCGCTGCAAAGCTGTTCCGGGAAAGTCCCAGGGAGTTGGAGGGAGCAAAGATATAATGATAGTCTACAACATCTGTGAACTCCGAAGGAAGTTGTTCCTGGAACAGATTTTCCATGGATGACCGGATGACCTTTCCTTCCGTATCAAAGGCTGCAATGCCGATCAGGCTGTCCAGGGCGAGATAGGCGCCCGAATGTAGAGATTTCAGACTGTCCAGCATATCGATTCTCTCTTCGATGTTGTCTGTCTGAATATATTCCTGAAGTGTGGGAGAGTAACAGATGGTGTACACCTGATTTTCTATGGAAGTATAGTATTCTTCTATGCGGACAAGGGTCTGGCGATGCAGGCTGTCAAGCACCTGAGAAGAAGAGCGCAGGGAATAATTATGCACGTACAGAAGCATGACACAGAAGGAGATGGCCACGATACCGCAGATGATAATGGCCAGTAATACAAATTGATGAAAAAGATTGTGTCGTTTGTACTTCAAGGCTGCTCCTTTCCGGATACCTGGAGACCTGTGATAAGTGGGGTTTTCCTGTGATATGGTAAATATATCATGGTGTGGAGGAAAGTGCAATGCCAGTTGGGATATTGTCAATATTTGCACCAAAACAGAAAAGATTTCACCATTTTCATGTCAGCAGTTCTGTGTTAAAGTGAAAACAAATCTTACCTGGGGAGGATAAAACAGAGCAGTTCAGAAAGGCCGCTGGACTGCTGCCAGAAAAAATATGGAGGTTATTTTCATGAAGAAGAAAGCACTCGTTTTTGGGGTTGCAGCGATGCTGGGAATGATATCGGTTCTGGGAACCGGATGCGGGAAGGCAGAGAATACGCCGTCCGGTTCGACATCTGCCGGGATGGAATCGTCCGGAGAGACATCCGGGCAGGGAAGCTCCGCGGAAGCAGGCGGAGCGGCGGGAGAGAATGTATCCTTTGACTGGTTCCTGACGGCCAGTGCACTTCCGGAGATATGGGATCTGGAGCAGCCGATTTTTAAGGCCATTACAGATGCTACCGGCTGTACACCGAAGGTGACGGTTCCTGCGGAGGATGCGGACACGAAGCTGAATCTGATGCTGACGAACAATAATCTGCCGGATCTGATGACGCTGGGAAATGATGATCTGATATTCGAGCTGATCGAGGCGGACAAGGTCTGGGATCTTGGGGAATTCATGCAGACCTATCTGCCGGAATCCCATATTTTTACAGACTACCCGGAGGATGTGAAGAATGAAGTAATCCGCAGATATGGGGGATGGTATTTCTATTCCAGTCATATTGTATCGGATGATGCGGCGGAAATCTGGGGCTACCCGGAAGGGACGGAGGACTATTACGAGGCCATGAAGTATTCGGATCAGTTTTCCATCTTTATCAGCTCCGAGTATGCAAAACAGTTGAACATTGATGTCAAGTCCATTGATACGGAAGAAAAACTGTTGGATGTCATGAAACAGTTCAAGGAGGCTGGTCTGAAAAACGAGGCCGGCGCGGATGTATATACCCTGGTGATTCCTGTGGAGGCACTGGAGGAGATGAATATGCGTCCTCTGAAATACCAGTTCGGTACACTGCCTTACGACGAGGCGGGAAATTACCGTTCCGAATATTACGCGCCACAGTATCGCCATGCGGTGGAATTCCTGAATCAGTGTTACCGGGAAGGATATCTGGATCAGAATATTATGACGCTGGACAGCACCAGCATGAAGACAATCTGCAACAGCGGACGTGCGGCTGTCTACATCGGCGGCATATCCGGGCTGAACATGGGACATGACGATGAATGGGAGACACCGGGACCGGTACTTTCGTCCACAGGAGATTCCCCGGTATTTCCTATCAGCGGTTCTACAAGTATCGGCTGGCTGAAGACATTTGTATCCAAAGACTGCGAGAACCCGGAAGCAATAGCGCGCTTTATTGATTATATGTCCGGCAGGGAAGGTATGCTTGTTCATATGTATGGAATCGAAGGCGACGACTATACATGGGATGAGCACAATATGCTGCACAGAACAGACAGCGGAAGCGGTAAGGTGGAGGACAGCGTATCCGGTATGTTCGGTTTCTATGCGTTCCATCATACCAGTTTTTCACGCTCGATAGAATACATTGACATGGAAAATGTCAGTGACCTGCAGATTTCGCTGGGCTCTTCCGACAAGGTGTTCAAATACAATTCTTCCCTGTTCAATCTTCCGGCAGGTTATGTGGAGGCGGGCAGTGATTATGCCTTTATCAAAAATGAAGTGAACAACTATGTGGAATCCACATTGCCGAAGATTATGATGGCAGCCGACGAGGATACCTTCAACAGTATGTTCGACGAATTTATCAGCACGCTGGATTCGCTGGGACTGCCGGATTATGACGAATATGTCAATATCGCGGTGCAGGAAGCGGCGTCGGAGGCAGGGGTTGACTTAAAGCAGGAACAGCCCCATAAATAATGATTATAGCGGGGTTGCCGCATTATAACTTTGAATACAGGATATGTATTCTGTGGAAAAGCATTGCCGTATCCGTACTTTGGATACGGAATGCGACAGCCCTATAAAAAGGAAGGGTGAGCAATAGATATGGCGAAACGTAAAACAACGAAAAAAGGAAAAAAATATGCCTTTGGATATGATGCCCGCACCCAGCTTCAGCTGCATGCAATGCTGTTGCCGGGAACTCTGCTGATCATTGCCTTTCATATCATTCCGCTCTTCGGAATTCTGATTGCATTTACCGATTATAAGCCGGTGATGGGCTGGACTGGCATTTTCACAGCGCCGTTTAACCACTTCCGCAATTTTAAGCAGGTATTCCGGAGCAGTCAGTTCTGGCCCATGATCCGCAATACGCTGGGCATTAATCTGATCGGTCAGGCCATTACGCTGCCGGTTACGATTCTATTTGCCTTTCTCGTCAATGAAATTGCCGGGAAACGGTTTAAATCCCTGGTGCAGACCACCACGTACATGCCGCATTTCCTGAGCTGGGCAGTTTATGGCGGTCTTGTGGTAACCATGCTGTCGCCGGATGGAGGCCTGATCAATGTACTGCTTCAGAAAAGCGGCCTGATCGGAGAACCCATTGCCTTTATGGCAAAAGAAGAGTACTTCTGGACAATTGCCATTGTGTCCGGACTGCTGAAAGAGCTGGGGTGGGGTACGATCATTTATCTTGCGGCAATCGCAGGGGTGGATCCGGAGCTCTATGAAGCTGCCGCCATCGATGGGGCAAATCGTTTTCACAGAATGTTTCATATTACGTTCCCCTGTATCCTGCCCACAGTCATGATTATGATTATATTTGCCGTCGCAGGTATGCTGAATAACAATTTTACCCAGATTTATGTGCTGCAGAATTCCCTGAACAGAAGTGTGAGTCAGGTGATTGATACTTATGTATACCAGATCGGTATGCAGCAGTTCCAGTTCGGTGTGGCCACAGCCGCGTCTTTGATGAAATCGGTCTTTGCGCTGGCTCTGCTGGGAATGGCAAATTTCACATCCAAAAAAATTACGGACACAGGGCTGTTTTAAAGCTGTTTCTGCGGCTTCCCTGCCGTCAGGCGGCGGGGAGGGGACGATAGATAGGAGGACCTGCATATGGTACAGGGAAAAAGAGGAAGGGACAGACTTTTTGTCATAGGGAACACGATACTGATGCTTTTTCTGATTACGGTATCCGTATATCCGCTCTATTATGCGTTGATCAATTCCTTCAACGACGGCCAGGATATTACCAACCACGGGATGGTATTGCTGTGGCCCAGAATTTTTACCACGGAAAGCTGGAAGACCGTGCTGGGAGACGCGACGGTTCTGCGGGCAGTGCTTATCACCCTTTCGAGGACGATCATTGTGACGGTTCTATCCACGATTATTACCACAATGTTTGCCTATGCATTTTCAAAAGATTATCTGAGGGGAAAAAGGTTTTATGCGGTGCTGGGGTTTCTGAGTATGTATATCAGCGGGGGAATTATCGCTTCTTTTCTTGTTATCAGCCTGTTTGGAATGTATAATACCTACTGGGTCTATATTATTCCTTCTCTGTTCGGCGGATTTTATAATGTGATTATCTATACCACCAATTTCAGAGCGATTCCGGACGAACTGTATGAGTCGGCCAGGCTGGACGGCGCGTCGGAATTCAAAATTTACAGCCGTGTGGTGATGCCTCTCTCCAAACCGGTCATCGCGGCACTGGCGGTGTTTACGGTGGTGGGGGTATGGAACGATTACCAGACTACATTGTTCTATACGGAGGGAACCACTTTGAAGACACTTCAATATTACATTGTGCAGCTGGTACATAACGCCAATGCGCTGGAAGCGCTGAAAACCAGTTCCGCGGCGGGAAATGCGGAGATTTACAAGCTGCTGCAGGATGCGGCCGGTCCCACATCTTCGATGACCATTGAACTGGCGGCCATATTGGTGGCTTCTGTTCCCATGATTGTCATGTATCCCTTTGCACAGAAATTTTTTACCCAGGGAATGATGGTAGGCTCTATCAAAGGATGAGGAGAAGAGAGTCATGGAAGCGTATTTATTTGTACATTTTAAGGAAAAAAGAACTCCTGACGGCGAGCAGGTCTATTTTGGACTGAGCCGGGACGGATTCCAGTGGGAGGCGGTAAACGGCGGGCAGCCTGTTTTGTGGGCCTTTTACGGAGACAGAGGTGTGAGGGATCATACCATTGTGAGAAACCATGCAGACGGGAAATATCACATCTTTGCCACGGACCTGAGCCTGGCTTACGGTATGCGGGGGAAATATCGTAACAGCTGGGAGCAGGTGTCCAGAAATGGAAGCAAATGCCTGGCTCACTGGGAGTCAGACGATCTGGTACACTGGACGGAACAGGAGCTGGTGAAGCTGGGAGATGAGAATTTCGGCTGTCTCTGGGCGCCGGATGTAGTGTACGATCGGAAAAACGGAGAATATGTGCTGCACTGGTCCTCCTCCCATGCGGATAACGGCTACGGACCCAAAGGGATATTCTGTTCCAGAACCAGAGATTTCCGGCAGTTTACGCCTCCGGAACTTCTCTATCGGGAGGAGAAATACGGGGTCATTGATTCTGCTATTTATGAAGAGAACGGGATGTATTACATGTTCTTAAAGCATGAGGGCAATCCGGCCAGAATCATTGAGCTGTGTGCCCACGAGATGGCGGGACCTTATACCAGAATAGAAAGGTTCGACGAAAAGATGCAGGTTCTGGAGGAAGGCAAATATGAGGCCCCCACGGCAGTGCGTATCGAAGACGGGAGATGGTGTCTGTTCCTGGATTACTATGGGGTGCCGGGAGCGGGACAGGGGTATGTG
>JAAWLQ010000158.1 GCA_022797995.1 Lachnospiraceae bacterium | reverse complement strand
GCTTCTGGCTCTCTTCATCCCGCGCTGCCTGCCTTTGATTTTCCTCGCTGCGCCGTGTCTGCTGTCTCCGGCCTTCTTCCCTTCGCTGCTTCTGGGGTTCTTCCCCCCGCTGAGACTGCTTCCGGGCCCCTTCGCCCCGCTGTGGCTGGGTACCTTCACTATTCTGTCCGGAATGTCTCTGATTTCCGCTTCCACGAGGACCATTCTGCCTCTGACCGCCCTTCTGACGTCCTGCGCTCTCCTGGGAATGTTCTTCCTCCGCGTTCTCTTCGGCTTCCAGCTGCTCCCGGATTCTTTCTTCCTCTTCCAGACGTTCCAGCTCTTCCAGTTCTTCCCGGGACAGATTCATTTTTTCCTTTTTGCTGTGCCTCCGCCGAAACTGCAGCTTCTCCACAGGATATTCCTTGATTTCCTTCTCGTCCCCCACGCTCACGACTACCTTTACCAGCTGGCGAAGTACGTTGACACTATGTACCTCGCCTCTGAGACCGTCCAGTGTAGTGACAGAATCTCCGATGTTTGGAAGTCTTTTATTCAGTTCCTCATAAGTTTCTTCCTCATTTTTCAGGCAGCACATCAGCCTGCCGCACATACCTGATATTTTGGCGGGATTCAGAGACAGATTCTGCTCCTTTGCCATTTTAATAGACACCGGAACAAAATCAGCCAGATAGCTGTGACAGCACAGAGGTCGCCCGCAGATGCCTATGCCGCCCACAATTTTAGTCTCATCCCTCACACCGATCTGCCTAAGCTCGATTCTGGTCTTAAACACACCCGCCAGATCCTTTACCAGCTCACGAAAATCAATACGGCCGTCCGCCGTAAAATAAAAAAGCACCTTATTATTATCGAAAGTATATTCCGCGTCGATAAGCTTCATCTCCAGCCCATGACCGCGGATTTTCTCCAGGCAGATCCGGAAAGCCTCCTTTTCCTTTTCCCGGTTGGCCGCTTCCTGCTCCACATCCCTCTGATTGGCAATTCGAATCACTGGCTTCAGCGGCTGTACCACCTTCTCGTCCTCCACCTCCATAACACCTGCTACCACGGTTCCGAATTCGATTCCCCTGGCAGTCTCCACAATCACATGTTCCCCCTTCCTGATTGTCAAATCCAAAGGATCAAAATAGTAAACCTTACCTGCCGTACGAAATCTTACTCCTATTACCTTCGTCATCTATCCACCTCACTGCATGCTTTTCTTCTGAGCATGTCTTTCTTCAATCTCTGTGTTCCGTGAAAATACCCCTGCAGGGACAACCATCCCCTGCCATGTTAATCATAAAACCCAAAAACAACAGCTGACACTGTATAAAACACCGTCAGCTGCTATTTTATCATATCTCTTCCAAAATGGCCATAGTTAATAATGGAATTTATCCCATCTTCTCCAGCTCCCTCAGGTAAGCTGTATACATCTCCTGCAGCGCCTCTTTCGCTGCAGCTTCTAAAGGCAGAAACGGCTTCCTGCAGCCGCCGAATTCCATCCCCAGAAAGCCCAGAATTACCTTCAGCGCAGCGAACACCCCATACCTGCACAGCACGCTGATCACTCCATTGACCAGATGCTGATATTCCCGGGCCTTATCCGGATTACCTGCTCTGCAGGAATCGTAAATTCCCCTGACTGCCGGACAAAGTATATTATAAGTACTGCCGATACCGCCGTCCGCACCGGCACTCAGCCCGGCAACCAGCATCTCATCATATCCGTTCCAGACAGTCAGCTCAGGATGTGCGTATTTCATTCTCTCCAGCTGAAAGAAATCCGACGCGGTAAACTTAACCCCGGCCAGGTACGGATTCGCACACATTTCGTCCAGAAGTTCAGGTGTCAGCGAGAACCCTGAATATGCCGGAAAATTATAGATAAAAAATGGAATCTGTAATCCCTCCATCAAGTCAAGATAATATCGCTTGATTTCTTCTGTGGAAAACTTATAGTAAAACGGACTGATGGAAGATACCGCATCCACCTTCAACGTTCCTGCATGCCGCCCCAGCTCCAGGGAATGCTCTGTGGCAATCTGACCGATATGTGCAATAATCAGCTTCTCGCCGTTATTCTCCTCACATACGGCTTCCAGAATAGCCTTTCTTTCCTCCATACTCAGCAGAAAAGCCTCTCCTGTACTCCCGCACACATAAAATCCGTCGATTCCCTGCCCGATCAGCCACCTTACCTGTTTCTTAAGCATTTTGTAATTCACTTTTCCCAACGTATCGTACGGTGTCAGCAGCGCCGCACAGATGCCATTAAATTTACTCATATTTTTCTCCTTTTATTTCGAATCATCAGATATTCCTTAAAAACCGCCGCAACGATTCCCGGCTGCGCGGCATCGGCTGTCCGAACCGCAGCTCCTCACTGATCTTCAAACAACTCCGTATAAATCATACTCTCGCCTATCCCATCCAGATAATGCGCATCGCTTCCCGGGCAGGTCAGAATTCCTTCCGCTTTGCATCGATTAAGAAACGATTTCTGAAATTCATGCAAAAACCCATCCTTTTTCCGTTTATGGCTCACTGTCTCATAGTACAGATGAAGTCCTGTGACATCCACCATGGCTTCTGTTTTCCGGCAGGCTGCCAGCACCCTTTCCGCTCCTGCCTTCAACAGTGGCAGATGCTCCTCCTTTATACCGAACCAGTTATACCGGGCAGTGGCAACGGAATGTGCGGCAAAAAAATGTCCCAGCATAGCCGGATAAGGCGCCTTCAAAATGGCCTGCTCCTCCGCAGTATACATCCCATCCAGCACCGCCGAAATTCCGCCTGCCGCCTCCTTCATTCGTGTGTACTCTCCCGATTCATGAAGCCCGTCCACATCCCTTCCATATGTCAGATGTACCGCACGGAGGGGCAGTACCGGATTATAGTTCATCGTGGGCGTAATCAAATCCAGCGCCTTCTCCGCCACACTGGAAGGCGACAGACTCATATCACCCTGAAGAGACAGAATATCCACCTCCGTGGAAAGCAGAAACCGCACTTTTCCGTTCTGCCTGTGATAAAAGTCGATTTCATCCCTCAGCATGGCAAAAATGTCTTCATCCGTATCCTCGTAAAGCGTCTCCGTCTCGTCAGATACCCGTCTATGGCAGTGTGGCGTGAGAATCACCAGTTCAATCCCCAATTTTTCCGCTCTATCTCCGATATTCTGCACTGTCATCTCCGATTTTCCATCACACAGATGCGTATGTACATGAGCGTCCACCCTTCCCCATGGATAGAACTGTAATATATCCTTTAACTCGCTTACCGTTTTCATCTGCCCTCCTCTTATCCTGCCTGTCTCTCATTTCCTCCGTTCCGCCTCCCCCCGCTGCAATGACGGAAGACTACTTCCACTCCTTCCCCTGCCTTCCGCCATACCTCACGCGAACCACCGCACAATCGGAAGAACACTTCCCTTTCCTTCCTCAATATTCCCATGCAAACCGCCGCATATCCGGAAGAACACTTCCCTTTCCTTCCTCAATATTCCCACTCGAACCGCCGCATATCCGGAAGAATGCTTCCCTTGCGTTCTTCCATGTGAGAAAGGCTCATCTCCACGAGCCGTAGAATTTCTTAGGCGGCGTACTTTGGCGCCTTAGAAATTCTTCTCACATTTTTCCCAACTCGCAATCCCCCTCCCATACACCGGATGAGCACGCAGCTCCTTCAGCCTGCCCCCCACATGCTCCGGCTCATGAGCATCAGAGCCATAGCTGAATCTCAGTCCTTTCTCCAGTGCCATCTTCATGATACCTTTCTCCGGGTACATGGAGGCAAAATTATTCTGCAGCACCGACTGATGGGGATTGATTTCCAGATACATTCCCTGGTCCCGGATGGCATCCAGCACCTTCTCAATGGCCGGAATATGCCTTTCATAACTGTATTCCTCCGCCACAAGCGGAAAGCGATGGGGCTGTGTGTAAACCCATCGGAAGAAATCCAGATGTGCAATGGCATCGAAATATCCCGACCAGGCTGCCTGCATGCTGTTTTCCAGCGCAGCTTCCGCGAATTCATTGTATGTACAGGGACTTTTGAATATCTCGTTCTGTACCACGTGAAGATGGGTAGCTCCAATGACAAAATCATACTCCCCGGCTTTCAGCACTGCCTCGATTTCATCCTTGAATTTCGGATGATAGTCAATCTCTATTCCCAGGCGCACCGACAATTTCCCTTCATACTCTTTTGCCAGACTCCGCACCGCGGAGCAATACTCCTCCACCCGACCGGCAGGAATTCTGTCACCTGCCCTGGAGACAGACAATGGCATATGGTCAGTGATACAGATTTCTTCGATTCCTTCCTCCATTGCCTTCCGTGCGAACGCCTGAAACCGACTTCGATCCTGCAATACAGTGGGATGCATATGATAATCTTTTACCATACTTTCGCTCCTTTCCACACAGCTAGCTCAGCCACACAGTCCTCTTCGTATTTTCGTACTTGCCTCCCGTCAGAGCCTGCATGGAAATCCTGGAAAATAGCACATGATTGTTCCTGCAATGCACCAGCCCTGCCAGTGACTCCTCCTCTTCAATGACACATAAATCACTGTACCCCGGCATGGCGTCTCCCTCCGGCAAAGCCATTTTATCCGTGAAAGTCAGTCCGCCGTCCCTGCTGAGAAGCACCTCCATATCCCGCCGGCACGGAATCTGACTCACCCGGGATACCAGCACTGTATTCTCATATCCTGATTTCCCCCATATATGTGTCACACCGGCGTCACAATTATTGGCCGGCCCCATACTCATAGGCTCCGGCTCACTCCAGGTAACTCCTCCGTCAAAGCTTCGGCTGATATAGCGCCCGGACCATCCTCCTCCCGGTCGAATCACCCAGATCAGGCCATCCTCTGTCTCTTCGATCCGGGATTCATTGGCCATAATCCCCTGTCCCAGGAATGCAGTATGCTTCCATGTCTCTCCATGGTCGTCACTGTAAAGTGCGGAGACACAATATCCTCTCTCCGTCGCGGTCTTATCTACGTTAAACCGTCTGTGCCAGACAGGTACCATCAGACGTCCCGCATAATCTCCCTTTCTGATACAGATACCATGTCCCGGCCCGGCAAGGTGAAAAGGCAGCGCATCCGCTCCTTCTTCCATGACAGAATTTATCTGCCGCCCTTTGGACCAGCTCTTCCCCAAATCATCGCTGTATGATACAAAATTCCTCGTGTGCAGGTTATCCGGATTATCCGAGTAAAAAAGGAACAGTCTCCCCATTGCCCAATCATATAATGGCACCGGATTCGTCCAACAGCATCCCTCCTCCAGCTCCAGGCGCACCGTAGGTTCGAAGCTTCTTCCCCCATCCTCGCTTCGGCGCATCCAGATATCATGCAGACCGTGAGCATCTCCGCCGTCCCCTTCCCGGGCCTCGGCAAATACCAGCACCACATTCTTAACGGCAATCAGGCCAAATACATGAAACAGGGATATATGATTTTCCCCGTGACGCCAGATTTCTGTTTCCGTATATTCCCATTTTGACATGGTTGTTCTCCTTTTTCCTGTGATTTTCCTGTATTCGTCCAGCAGAATGTTCAGGCATCCGTTCGCCTTCGATTCAAAATTTCCGGATATATTTTCTTTCCCCCGTGCTTCCCGGGCAACAATGCCCGTATCAGAAGGCAGACACAGCACCGATACACCCGCTTTCCTCCAGCATACCGTGCAGCCGCTCCATGGATACATTTGCGAAGCTGCCCGCCTCCATGGCAAGCCCTGCCGCCAGTCCTGCTGCCTGCCCCATTCCGGCACAGGGTCCCATCACCCGACAGGCGCCCATGACCTCCCGCTCTGCCCCCAGACAGCGGCCTGCCACAATCAGATTCTCCATGTTTCGGGGCAGCAGTGCGCCATAGGGAATCTCAATCCGCACATGCTCCCGCACGGCATTCGGTTTCTTCGAATCCCCCATCATGGGATCGTAAGAAGGCCGTTTGGGATCCGGCAGATCAAAATTGTAAGTGGTGGAAGCCACACAATCGTCATAATGTTTCCCCTTCAGGGCATTTTCCAGTGTAATCTGTTCCCTTGCCGAGATTCGTCTGGTCTCCCGGATACCCACATGGTCGAAAATCCTGCTCAGATGTGCCTTTTCAAAGCCGGGAAAATATTCCCTCATCACCTTCAGCAGCTCCAAAGCCAGTCCGCGTCCCTCCATGGCTGCCCGAGTCAACGATACCGCATCCGTTCCGTCCACGTCAATCTGTCGGATAGTATTCACCATAAAGGTACCGGATGCAGGCGTCTCAATGGCAATAAAGATTTCAAAATCCCACGGCCACCGTCCGACCTCTTTCAGCTCATTGATGATCTCCACCAGCTTCGGCGACTGGTGCTCATTCTGATAAGCCACGTACCGGGCCGTATCCACCTGATCCACATAGAATATGGTGGTAGCCGGACACATAGCGCCGTCTTCCTCCCGGCCTTTCTCCATGGGACAGCCGGCCATTTCCGCCAGGTCTCCGTCTCCGGTACAGTCTGCAAAATACTTTGCCCTGAAGGAGGAGAATCCGGCTTTGTCATGGGTAATCAGCCGGGTCACCCGGGACCTTTCTGTCTCCGCACCCACAATGGTGGTAAAGAATCTCAGATGCACACCTGCATCCACGCACTTCCGCTCCAGATGCCATTTTAAGATATCCACCTCACAGGAAATACCCGCCGCCATCCGTGGATACCAGCCATATGGATTATAATGATGGACATCCACCATATCCGGCTCCACCGCGGCTCCCATGGCAATCAGCTCGTCCGTGATCTCGTCAAACAACCCGCCGATTACCCGCACCATCCTGTCCTTTTCCGGATCGTACCAGCGGCCGCCCAGAAGCTGCATCACGCCGGCAATGCACGCGGTACCGCCCAGACAGCCCTCCTTTTCCAGCAGCAGCGTGTTCAGTCCCTGTCTGGCGGCAGCTATGGCACAGCATACCCCGGCCATTCCCCCGCCTGCCACAATGAAATCATAGCTTCCCTCTTCTCTGTATTCAAATTCCTTCTTCATCCCTGTTCCAGCTTTCCTTCCGATTTTTCAGCACCAGCTCTGTGACAATATTCTCCTCATAGCTCTGGCGCTCATAGAAGACATAAATCTCTCCGTTTACCGCCGCAATGTCCGCGTATCCCCCACAGAATCCACCTCCCATATCTTCTCCCAGTTTTTCCCCCGGTCCATGGAACGCTTCACGGCCAGGTCGGTCCGCTTCGTCTCCGTATCACAATTGACAAACAATACCTCCCTGCCATTTACTGTCATTCCGCCGAAGCACATGGGATCCCTCAGCTCCGCAGACGTCCACCTCTCTCCCAGCGACTCTCCGCCGTCCTCTGAGACAGCCAGCACCCTGTGTCTGTCCACATTCCGATTCCTGTAATTGAACAAAAGTCCCCCATCCTCCAGCTCAGCCACAGAAGTCTCGTTGGCATCCTTCATGAAATCCGCCACACCTCCTGCCTGCCAGGTAAGCCCATGATCGTCACTGTACACACAGCCTGCTACGGAGGGCCAGTGTCTGCGCCGCATGCCGTCTTCATACAGTTCTCCGTTTGCCAGCCAGACAGGCGCAATCAGACGTCCTCTTCCGGTCTGTATCCCGTGTCCGGGGCCGGTGGCGCACACATTCCATTCATAAGGAAACCGGCGGTATACATCCGTAATCTCTCTGACTTCGGACCAGCTTCTCCCTCCGTTCTCACTGGTGACCACAAAGGCCTGTTCATAGTTTCTATGATAGATCAGATGTACCCCTTCCCCGTCCGGTACCAGAACAGGATTGGAATATGTGCGCATGGTTCCGTCTGCCGGCAGATGAGATTCCCCGATTTTCAAAATCTCATGCAGGGTGCCGTCCAACTCCAGTTTCATGATAATAATGTCGATATCTCCCCAGTCATTCAGGTCATCCACCCGGCCCTCGAAAGCCAGCAGGAATCCGTCCTTCACAGACAGGATTCCGGGTATCCGATATTCCCGATAGCCGTTTGTGTTACATTTTGCAATCATTCTCTCGTCCATTGGTCCTGTTTCTCCTCACCTTTCCTGAATCCAGTTCTATCCGCCAGGCCGCACGCCCTTTCAGGGCGCGCCTATCCCTTCACGGCACCCACCATGGTTCCCTTCACCAGATACTTCTGGATAAAAGGATATCCCATCAGAATCGGCGCCGTGGCAATCACAACCGTAGCCGCTCTCACAGTGGCCGGCGTGGCGCTTGCCATGGTCATGGCGTCTCCTGATGCCGCCAGATTCTCCCCCTGATCAATGAGACGGCGCACCACCATCTGCAGCACAATCAGGTCATTTTTGTTGGCATACGCCATGGAATCAAACCAGGCATTCCAGTGGCTTACCACACTCCAGAGGCCGATAACCGCAATCACCGATTTGGACAGTGGGAGAATGACTCGGGTCATGGTCTGTACCACACCCGCACCGTCAATCTTCGCCGCATCCTCCATCTCCCGGCTGATGCCGCTTAAGAAATTCCGCATAATGATAAAGTTCCAGGCACCTGCCGCCCCCGGCAGGATCAGCACCCATCTGGTATTCAGCAGGTGCAGACTCTTCAGATTTAGGTAAGTGGGAATCAGACCGCCCCCGAAGAACATGGTAAAGATAATGATGAAATTA
>JAAWLQ010000157.1 GCA_022797995.1 Lachnospiraceae bacterium | reverse complement strand
GGAGAAAAGCTGCCGGAGGACTGGCGGTGTGAAGAGGTCAGAGGGCTTTATACTGTTCGAAACAGGAAGGGCAAGCTGTCCTATAGGCAGAGAGACTTCTGCGGGAAGGCCCATGCCTGGGGGACAGACTTCCGGCTGGGGATTGAGAATCAGGACGGCAGAAATCTTACTTTTCCATGGCGGCTCATGGAGCTGGACTGTCTCACCTATGGGACAGAGATAGAAGAAATTCAGGAGAAGAACAGTCGGGAGAAAGTGCATTACGGGACGGAGGACGATTTTAAGTACTCTTATAAAAAAGAAGATGTATTACTTCCGGTGTTGAATCTGACCTTATACTGGGGCAGCAGGAGATGGAGACATCCGCTGTGCCTCAGGGATATGATGGATACAAGGCAGAAAGCTGCATTGCCGAAGAAGCTGTGGAATCTGGCAGGAAACTATAAGGTGAATCTAATCCATATGCGCATGATTCCTGAGACGGAGCTGGAGAAGATGGATTCTGATCTAAAGTATGTGCTGGGAATTATGAAGCGCAGTAAAGCTCGGAAGCAATTTGCAGAATATATCAGGAAGAACAGGGAATTTTTCAGCAGGATACCAAAGAGTGCTGTGGACGTGATAGAAGTGTTTACGAATATGAAGGATGTGAGAGAGCGGTTACAGTTTACGACAAATCCGGAGAGCGGGGAGGAGGAAACAAATATGTGTAAGGCGTGGGAAGATATCAAGAAGGATGAGAGAAAGCAAGGAGTAAAGCAGGGTATTAAGCAAGGACTTGAACAGGGGGTGGAGCGCATGAACAAGCTTGTCCAGTTGCTCCTGGCGGACGGCAGGCAGAACGATCTGCTGAAATCCACCTCCGATGCGGTTTTTCAGCAGAAATTATTCAGAGAGTATCATATTTGAAAGAAATCCAGATGCTTTGATTCATAGGATGGATTGAGAAGCATCGAAAGTATTTTAAGTTCCTGGAGGAACAGGCGAAAATTCAGTAAATAAACAGCATGACCAGAGTCCTGATATAAGTATGAAATGCGAGAGCAGATACCTGTATCAGGGCTTTTTTGCTGTAAGTATAAATAAATCAGAAAACGAAATAAAAAAGAATGTTTGAAGAGGAGATAACACATGAACTTCGAACTCACAGCCTCCATGATGTGTGCCAACTATGGCAATCTGGAGCAGGAAGTAAAAAATCTGGAGGAAGGAGGTATAGACTCTTTCCATATCGATATTATGGACGGACATTACGTCCCTAACTTTGCCATGTCTTTAAATGACCTGCGCTATATCCGTTCCATAGCAAAGAAACCGCTGGACGTGCATCTGATGGTGGAGCACCCCAATAATACTATCGAGCTTTTCATCAAAAACCTCCATCCGGGAGACACGATTTATATTCATCCTGAGGCGGAATATCACCCCTCCACTACCTTACAGAAGATCATCGACGCAGGTCTTATGCCGGGCATTGCCATCAATCCGGGAACCAGCGTGGAGAATGTTCGCATGTTGCTCCGCATCGTGAAAAAGGTGCTGGTCATGTCAGTGAACCTGGGAAATGCCGCTCAGATGTTCCTGCCCTATGTGGGAGAAAAGTATGAACAGCTGCTTGCCATGAAGGACAGAGTGAAATTTGACATTTACTGGGACGGTGCCTGTGGTGCGGATAAAATCCGGGAATTTGCACCGAAAGGAGTGAAGGGATTTGTATTGGGCACCACATTGCTGTTCGGAAAAAACAAACCATACGGGGAAACGTTAAAGGCAATCCGGGAGATGAAATTTTAAAGTTAATGTAACCGGAAATTACCTTTCAGAGCTAAAACGAAAAAACAATTATTGCAATTTGTAATAGGACATGTTATAGTAAACTCAATAAGTGAGTCACATTCAATAAGCAGGATATTCTAACCGCAGACAGAAAGTATACGCGGACTTGATAATCTGATTTTCTATTATTTATACTGTTTAACAGTTAAAATTTCCGAGTAACCTGACTACATAACGCCAGCCATATACGTTTAGCGAGTACAGTACGGTAAATTCTGGCGTTATGTAGTATAAAATCCCTGCTTAACACCAGACAATACATTTAGGCAGGGAGAAGATAGTGATGTCCCTTCATGCTGGCTGGAATTGGTAATATCCTGAGTTCAGGAAGCCTTGTCCGTCCGTGTGTCCACATTCCATCCCCTGCGGAAAGGCGGAACATGGGGGAACGGAACAACGCACTGAGCGTGTACATGAACAGGTCGGACAGGATAAAGTCCGTGCTGGAGTATTACATTGGAGAAAAGCTGCCGGAGGACTGGCGGTGTGAAGAGGTCAGAGGGCTTTATACTGTTCGAAACAGGAAGGGAAAATTGTCCTTTTGGCAGAGAGACTTCTGCGGGAAGGCCCATGCCTGGGGGACAGACTTCCGACTGGGGATTGAGAATCAGGACAGTATGAATCTTACCTTTCCATGGCGCCTGATGGAGCTGGACTGTCTCACCTATGGGACAGAAATAGAAGAAATTCAGGAGAAGAACAGCCGGGAAAATGTGCGCTTTGGGGCTGAGGACGATTTTAAGTATCGTTATAGAAAGGGAGATGTGCTGTTGCCGGTACTGAATCTGACTTTATATTGGGGCAGCAGGAGATGGAGGCATCCTCTATGCCTCAGGGATATGATAGACCAGAGGCAGAAGTCGGTATTGCCGAAGAAGCTGTGGAATCTGGCAGGAAATTATAAGGTGAATCTGATTCATATGCGGTATATTCCGGAGAGAGCTTTGCAGGAGATGGATTCTGATCTGAAGTATGTGCTGGGAATCATGAAGCGCAGCAAAGACCGGAAGCAATTTGCAGAATATATCAGGAAGAACAGGGAATTTTTCAGCAGAATTCCAAAGAGTGCAGTGGATGTCATAGAGGTATTTACGAATATGAAGGATGTGAGAGAGCGGTTACAGTTTACGACGAATCCGGAGAGCGGGGAGGAGGAAACAGATATGTGTAAGGCGTGGGAAGATATCAAAAGGGATGAGAGAAAGCAAGGAGTAAAGCAAGGAGTAAAGCAGGGAGTAAAGCAGGGTATTAAACAAGGCCTTGAACAGGGTTTGGAGCGTATGAACAAGCTGGTTCAGCTGCTTCTGGCGGACGGCAGGCAGGATGACCTGCTGAAATCCACTACTGACACAGTATTTCAACAGAAATTATTCAGGGAGTATCACATTTGAAAGAAATGAGGACGTTTTGCTCCATAGGCGAATTGAGAAGCTCTCGAAGTATTTCAGGTTCCCGGAGGAACAGACGAAAATTTAAGAAATAATCAGTATGACCAGAGTCCTGATATAAGTATGAAATGCGAGAGCAGAAACTTATATCAGGATTTTTTGTTTGTTCTCTTTTTTGGCAGGGAGATAAAGGGGAAAGAGCTGGTTGGACAAAAAGAAGTCTAGGATTCTTGAAGAGGTAAGTATCATGAGAAAGACACAGAAAACCCAGGCCGAGCAGACGATATCTTTACTGCAGCAGGCACATAAAGAAATAAAGCGGGCTCTGGAGCGGAAGAAATCTGACATAGTGCTGGAACTGACAGTGCAGTGCCAGGAGGCAGCAATAGCATTAGGGACAATGATGGAGGCAGAGGCAGGCGGAGAGACGATTGTCCATCTGCTGGAGGAGTATTGTGAGCAGCTTTATCAGCTCCATGAGGCGGTCCGGCAGTGTCAGCCAATGAACGTGGGAGTTGTCTGCAAGGCTTTACAGAAAAAGTTGATTGAGATTGGAAACGGTATCAGAAATGATATTCCGGTTCGGACAGAAGTCGTCTTCCTTCCCTACAAAGCCTCCATGTGGGACTCGCTGGAAAGCGTCTGGAGAGCCGCCAGCGCGGACGAGAACTGCGACGCCTATGTGATCCCCATCCCCTATTACGACAGGAACCCGGACGGAAGCTTTGGAGAAATGCATTATGAGGGGAATCTGTATCCGGAAGATGTCCCGATCGTGCACTATGATGCATATGATTTCGAGAGCCGTCATCCGGATAAGATTTTCATTCACAATCCCTATGACGATGGAAACTATGTGACCAGCGTTCCTCCGTTTTACTACTCGGAAAATTTAAAAAAATACACGGACGACTTGATTTACATCCCATACTTTGTCCTGCCGGAGATCGACCCATCCGACAGCAAAGCAGTCGAGGGGATAGAGCATTTCTGTACCACGGCGGGGGTGATGAATGCCCATCATGTGATCGTACAGTCGGAGGCCATGCGGCAGATTTATGTGGATGTGCTGACTAAGTATACGGGGGAGTCGAAACGTTCCTACTGGCAGAAGAAGATTCTGGGATTGGGTTCTCCCAAAATGGATCGGGTGAATCGATTAAAGGACGGAGCTTTTCAGCTGCCGGAGGAATGGGAGGAACAGATCCGAAAGGAAGATGGCAGCCGGAAGAAGGTTATCTTCTATAATACAAGTGTGACCGCTTTGCTACAGAAAAATGAGGCGATGCTTGAGAAGATCAGGTATAATCTTCAAATATTTAAAGAAAACAGTGCGGAAGTGACGCTTTGGTGGAGGCCTCATCCATTGATGGAGGCGACGCTTTCCGCCATGCGCCCGCAGCTGTTGAAGCAATATGAGAACATTGTGCGGGAATACAGGGCTGGGGGTTGGGGGATTTATGATGACTCGCCGGATCTGGACAGGGCGATTGCCGTGAGCGATGCCTATTATGGAGATCCCAGTTCTGTGGTAAGTCTGTATCAGCAGACAGGTAAGCCGATTATGATACAGACGGTGGATGTCTGAACGGAAGCAGAGCGGCCATGTTCCGTATTGTGGCAGCGCTGGGAATGCGAGAGCAGAAACATATATCAGGATTTCCTGTTTGTAAGCGTCAGGAGAAATAAATCAGTATCGTACGAGAGGAAAAGAAATGAAATTTGAATTAACTGCCTCCATGATGTGTGCCAATTACGGCAATCTGGAGCAGGAAGTGAGAAATCTGGAAGCAGGAGGCATCGACTCCTTCCATATCGACATCATGGACGGCCGCTATGTGCCGAATTTTGCCATGTCCTTAAATGACATGGCATACATTGCATCGGCAACTAAGAAACCATTGGACGTGCACCTGATGATCGAGCACCCAAACAATAATATAGAAATTTTTCTACAGCGACTGCGCAGGGGCGATACGGTCTACATCCACCCGGAGGCGGAATACCATCCCTCCACAACCCTCCAGAAAATCATCAACGCGGGAATGACGCCCGGTATCGCCATCAATCCGGGAACCAGCATAGAGAATGTATACGAGATGCTCCGGATTGTGAAAAAGGTACTTGTGATGTCGGTAAATCCCGGCAATGCCGGACAGATGTATCTTCCCTATGTGGGCGAGAAAATAAAGAGACTGCTTTCCATGAAAGAAGGCATGGGCTTCAAAGCCTACTGGGACGGAGCCTGCAGCGCGGATAAGATACAGAAGTTCGCACCTATGGGGATGGACGGATTCGTGCTGGGGACGACTATGCTTTTCGGCAAGGGCAGGCCCTATGGGGAGGTTATTCGGGAGATACGGAGATTTTGCTGCTAAAGCCTATTGTAAAACCATTATGGATGCGGTATAATTACTTCGCAAATCACGAAGTAATATGCAGGAGGTGCGACCCATGATCGTTATGGATTTGGCTTTGAACAATATATTGGGGTTTAATGACTTTCATATCAATTTTTCCTATCCAAAGAAAGTTGTAAATTCAATTATAGAAAACGAACATCTTGCAGGACGGCCCAACTTTCGTTATAAAAAGGCGGTTATTCTCATGGGCGCCAATGCAACCGGAAAGACTAGTCTGGGGAAAGTCTTGTTAAGGATATTCAGGTTTATAAGTTCCGGAAACACGGCGTTACTTCTGGAAATGGCAGTACCCCAAACGGCAGGTTCGTTCTGCATTGATTTTATAAACAACAGTTTTGTGCTGCATCGTCTTTCAGCTGTGATCGATGCTGAAAATGATAGTATCACGTTGGACTATGCACACACAGAGATTGGTGAAAAAGACACTTATGAAAAGTGCGCAAAACGGCTGGTCGTACAATCTGAAAGTATCGGCGCGGAGGCTAAAACTCTGAAAAAAATTTTTGCAGAACCAAACTTTCGTTTTGCGTACCCTGAGATTGAGCAGACGCTCAAGACTGCAGGTATCAAAAAGGATGTCCTTCTTTGCACTTTGAAAGCGGTGATAGGAACACTAGACCCAACACTGACAGATGTATCCGTATCGAAAGACTTGCGTGATTCTTTCATTATCCGGCGAAAGGGAGCCGAAATTATCATTCAGGACGGGAAGCTTCTGAATCGGGAGATGCTTTCCAGCGGAACGGCCGAAGGCGTAGATATTGCAATCTTTCTTGCTTCTATGCTTTCTGGTCCCAGGAGTTTCTACTACTGTGATGAGCATTTTTCCTATATCCAAACCGATATTGAAAAGCGGATATTTGGAATTATGCTTGACAACCTGAAAGAAAATGAGCAACTTGTCTTCACCACCCACAATACAGATATGCTGGACCTGAATCTACCAAAGCATTCTTTTGCGTTTCTCAGGAAGCAAGTGGATGGTGATGAATCCCATGTTTCTGTTATGTATGCTTCCGACATTCTGAAAAGGAACACTGACTCTATCAGATGCGCTGTGGAAAACGATGTATTTTCATCCTTGCCGGATGATTCACTGCTCGATATGCTGGAAAATGGGTGGTCTGATGAATAACAGTTGCATTTATTTTGTTGAAGGAAAATGTGAAGAGACTCTGCTTGCTGCCTTAAAAGAGCGCCCTCAAAAAGTGGTGTCCGGCAGAATTAAGGTTTTCAATGTGATTACAAATCTGATTCCCCGCTCACAACTGGTTACGATTCAAACGGGAACGACAGTTGTATTCGTTTTTGACACGGATGTGTCTGTTACGGAATTTCTGAAAAAGAATATTGAACTTGTCCAGACTTATTGCAGAAAAACGAAAATAGTTTTTTTACCTCAGGTTATGAATTTAGAGGATGAGCTTGTGCGCTGCACGGATATTAATAGTATTGCGAAACTGACACATAGCAGAAGCATAAAAAATTTTAAGAGGGACTTTTGCGCTATGACCAACTGTCGGGATATGCTGAACCGACATCAGCTGGATGTTTCTCGACTTTGGACGCAAAAACCGCCGGAAGTATTCTGCTTTATCCCATCTAACAGCTCTCTCATTAAAATATAGTCTACAGCAGTCTCAGAAATCCAGAAAAAATCCCGGGAACTTTTCCAGAGCTTTTTCGTCTATAGAGTAGAAACTTAGAGACAGGGAAACGTCTGGAGGGAATAAGCATGAGAAAATGGACGATATTATCAATATTATTAGCGGGAGTAATGCTGTGTGGGTGTGCGGACAATGAAGATTCTGAAGAAGCCGGTGCAGACACGCAGAGAGTGGAGTCTATGGATTCCCGGGAGGAGAATGCGTCGGAGGCAGGAGCTATATCCGGGGTGGAGAGCGAGGGAGAACAGCCCGGAGACGTGCCGGAGGCCGCTTCTCCTGAAACGCAGAACGAAGATTCCACAAGGAAGGCGGTACAGGGCGGACCTTACGGCAGACTCTCCCTGTCCCTGCCGGAGGGATGGGCTTATGAGATATATCCCATGGACAGCGAGGAGCTGAGAACCGGCATATATGGAATCCATTTTTATCCGGAGGGAGTTGACGAAGGTTTTGTTGAGGTATGCTATGCGGATTCTTTCGGCGTCTGCGGAACGGGATTGCAGTCGGAAGACAGGACGCTTGCAGGCAAAAGCGTCAATGTGGGAACCTATGACAACGGAGAAGCCTGGGACTTCATCACTTTTCAGGAAGAATACAAGGGTATCGTCGCAATAAATATTTCGGTGGATGGCTGGTGGAAAGAATACGGTGATCAGGTTTTCGATATTCTGGACACACTGTCCTTTGAACCGGAAGTGCGAGAGGGCAGCGCGTATGTCTATAGCGAACAGTCGGAGATAACGGAGATCGGGCTGCATCTTTCTATGAAAAACATATCGGCAGCCGGTGCGACTCTTGTGTGGAATCAATATGACTCCAAAGCTGTCACAGGAGAATTGCAATATGGGGACGATTTTGTGTTGCAACAAAAGAAGGATGGACAATGGGAGGCAGTTCCGGTTGTGGTGGAGAATTATGGTTTTAATGCCGTTGCCTATCCGCTTCCGTCCGAAACGACCAGAGAGCAGGAGCTGAACTGGGAATGGCTGTATGGGAAGCTGACTCCGGGAGAGTATAGGATAGGAAAGGGCGTGGACGATTTCAGGGCAACCGGAGATTTCGATGTATATACGATTTACGCGCAGTTCATTTTGAATTAATTTAATTAATTAATTTATATTGGGAAAATAGTTGGAAAAATATTGAAAAAGTTGTTGACAAGGCAGGAAAGATGTGATATTCTATCAAAGTTGCCGATGACGACAACAGACAGACGCAGAGGAGTGTATTCCTCGGATGTCAAAAGTGAACCTTGACAAATAAACAGTAATGCGACCCTGAAAATTCCACGAAAAAGGCAAGGGAGACCTGGCCTGAAGGCAACCAAAGCAGAACGCCGAACCCC
>JAAWLQ010000156.1 GCA_022797995.1 Lachnospiraceae bacterium | reverse complement strand
TTATTTGCGCTGGAATCCCAGGATCCTGTGAGAGAGTTTGATTTTCTTGGGATTACCATACAGTATGAAATGTGCTATACCAATATTCTGCAGATCCTTGATCTGGCACAGATTCCTCTCAGTGCCGTGGAGCGGGGAGAGGACTGTCCCATTGTGATCGGCGGCGGCCCCTGCACCTACAATCCCGAGCCCCTGGCGGACTTTTTCGATCTGTTTTATATCGGAGAGGGGGAGACCCGGTATCGTGAACTGTTTGACCTCTATGAGGAATGCCGCAGTGATAAGCTGGGCAGAACGGAATTCCTGCGCCGGGCCGCCGGGATTCCCGGGATATATGTGCCGCGTTTTTATGATGTGACCTATCACGAAGACGGTACCATAGAACATTTTTTCCCGGTGGAAGAGGGAATCCCTGCCGTGATTCAGAAGGAGCTCGTGAGAGATATGGCGGATGCCTTCTATCCCACAAAGCCCATAGTCCCTTTCATCAGGGTGACACAGGACAGAGCCACTCTGGAGATTCAGCGGGGCTGCATCAGGGGCTGTCGTTTCTGTCAGGCCGGTCAGCTGTACCGTCCGGTCAGGGAGCGGCCGGTGGAGCTTCTGAAGAAATATGCCATGGAAATGCTGAAGAATACCGGCCAGGAAGAGATTTCCCTGAGCTCTCTGAGCTCCAGCGACTATTCCGAACTGCCGGAGCTGGTCAATTTCCTGATAGAGGAATGCGGGAAAAGACATATCAACATTTCGCTGCCCTCCCTGCGTATTGACGCCTTTTCTCTGGACGTCATGAGCAAGGTACAGGATGTGAAGAAATCCAGTCTCACCTTTGCTCCAGAGGCAGGAAGTCAGAGACTGAGAAATGTCATTAACAAGGGGCTCACCGAGGAAGCTATCTTAAAGGGTGCCTCCCTCGCCTTTGAGGGCGGCTGGACCAGGGTAAAGCTCTATTTCATGTTGGGACTGCCCACGGAGACCCCGGAGGACATCCGCGGAATCGCCGAACTTTCCAATAAAATCGCGGCGCTTTACTTTGAGACAATTCCCAAAGAAAGGCGGGGCGGGAATCGGGTACAGATTGTGGCCAGCACTTCCTTTTTTGTGCCAAAACCTTTCACGCCTTTCCAGTGGGCGGCGCAGTGTACCAAAGAGGAATTCCTGGATAAAGCTTATCTGACCCGTACCGCCATTTCGGAACAGCTGAACCAGAAAAGCATCAAATACAACTGGCATGAGGCCGATGCTAGCGTCATGGAAGGTGTCCTGGCCAGAGGAGACCGAAGACTCTGTCAGGTGATCCGCAAAGTATATGAAAAAGGTTCCTTCTACGATGCCTGGGGAGAGTATTATCACAATGACAGATGGCTGGAGGCTCTGGAGGAATGTGGTCTATCCGTGGATTTTTATACCCACAGACAACGAGATACGGATGAAATTCTTCCCTGGGACTTTATCGACTGCGGCGTTACAAAGGAATTCCTGAAGCGGGAGTGGGAAAAGGCGCAGAGGGAAGAAATCTCGGAGAACTGCAGTCAGAAATGTCAGGGCTGCGGCGCGGCGCGTTTTGACTGCGGTATCTGCTTTTCCTGATTGCACAGGACACCTTTCTATGCAATTTTGTGAGACTTTCGGGCGCAAAACGCATTTTCTTTGCGCTTCTTGACAATGGAATGCCTTTCTTGCATTACCGGAGGGCAGAACAGGAGAGTAATAAATGGAAATGAAAAAATTATTTAGGAATCTGATTCTTCTGGACGGCAGCGAAAATATGACGCCCCGTTCAGGATATGCCGTTTTGGTGGAAGATGAAAATATTGTGGCAGTGTGTCCGGACAGAGAACTGAATTCGGATGGCTGTGAAATAGTTGACTTGAAAGGTCAATATCTGTTGCCCGGGCTGGTCAATCTGCACGTGCATATTCCGGCCGGCGGAAAGCCGCAGAAAAAGCCAATGGATGCCAGGAAAATGGTGAAACTTGCCACCGCAAACGCCCTGACCCGCAAGTATATGGAACATGTATACAAGGTTTACTGTCGCACGGAGCTTTTCAGCGGCGTTACCACCTTTCGCTCTGTGGGAGGCGTCGAACATTACGACACCTGGATACGGGATCTGATCCGTGCGGGGAAAGCCATCGGTCCCCGGATTCTTGCCGGGAATATGGCCATATCCGTTCCCGGAGGCCATATGGCGGGTTCTCTTGCCTATGAGGCCACCAGCCCGGAGGAAGCGGCGGCTTTTGTCCGTAAGATCGCGGAAGACAGGCCGGATCTGATTAAGCTTATGATTACCGGAGGCGTGCTTGACGCCACGGTAAAAGGAGAGCCCGGGGCTCTGAAAATGTCTCCGCCCATTGTCAAAGCAGCCTGTCAGGAGGCTCACAGGCTGGGATTCCATGTGGCCGCCCATGTGGAAAGCCCGGAGGGTGTCCGTGTGGCTCTGGAAAACGGCGTGGATACCATCGAGCACGGGGCGAAGCCGAATGAAGAGATCCTGGAGCTGTTCCGGGAGAAGAACGCCGTACATGTTGCCACACTGTCGCCTGCGCTGCCATACGCGCTCTTTGATCCTTCCGTGAGCCATGTGGATGAAATGAGTCAGTTTAACGGAGAGGTTGTGTTTAACGGAATTATTGAATGTGCCAAACAATGTCTTGCAGCTGGAATTCCCGTGGGATTAGGCACAGATACCGGCTGTCCTTATGTCACACATTATGATATGTGGCGGGAGCTGCAGTACTTCCATAAATGCTGCGGCGTATCCAAAACCTTTGCACTTTATACCGCCACCAGGAGGAATGCGGAAATCGCAGGCCTCGGAGATGTGACAGGAAGCATTGAACCTGGAAAATGCGCGGACTTTATCGTATGTGAAAAGAATCCTCTGGAGGACCTGACCGCATTGCGGAGCCTGAGCATGGTGGTGGCCCGTGGAAAAGTCTTCCGGGAACCGAAGGTGAAGAAAATGCCGGAAGTGGAGAGAGAGCTGGATAAATTTCTGTGAATAGGACAAGAACAGGAAAAAGAGGCTTCGGATATACCGAGCCTCTTTTTCTACTTCATTTTCCGGAATCGAATTCCCGTCAATCAGTTGGCAGCCTTCACAGAAATGATATGAGGGTTGACACCATTGTACCAGTACAGGAATCCTTCCATGTCAATCTTATCGCCGACTTTCAGGTTCTTCACTGCGGCATAGACATCCGTGGTGTTGTCACAGAGATAGGATTCCACCAGGAAGCTGTAGGTCGCACCGTTGACGGATACGTTAAAATACAGATCGTCGCCATCCTGGCCGGAGCCATCCCAGTTATACAGGAAAGCGGCCTCGTTTCCGTTCTCATCGGTTATAACATTTCCATCCGGATCCTTTGCCGCCTCAACGGTCATTCCCTTAAAGGAAACGAATTTATTCTGCTTTTTGATCAGGTCTTCCTGTCCGAGAAGAGCAGTGACATCTTCCGCCTGGGCTATGTAGCTTCCCTCGATGATTTCAAAGGTGGCGTCTATGATTTCCACTTCGCCGGACCATTCCGCTTTATAACCGGTTACCTTAAGCTTGGTTCCGGGAACCAGCTTGTCATAATCCTCTTTCGAACAGGGCATATCATACAGGAAATAAGCGCCGTCCTTATCCTGAGTATAGACAGTGCAGAGTCCCTGTCCTTCCTTCTCCCACCAGGACTGCTTAGCCTGCACATAAGCCTCGATTACCACCTCCGACTCCAGAGCGGCGGCCGCATACTCTTCATAGGTCATCACGCCCTCGGATTTCACATCGTTTTCCACTCCTGCATTTGAGCCCTCGCCGGAACCCGATGTCTGCCCGCTGTTACCGCAGCCGACACAGGCGAACACAAGCGCCAGCGATAAAAACAATGCCGTCATTTTTTTCATTTTTCATTTTCCTCCTCTTGAGACTGCCCAGCCGGACAGCGTTTCGTTTTCCGATATAATTCATGGGATTCCGGGCCGGAAAACCGGCTTTTGTCCGAAGAATCCATCTGAATATATCGAAAATAATTATACACGATATCTGCAATAAAACAATAGTATTTATTACTTATTTGTATGTGAAAATTCCCCCTATATTTTGATTTTTGCACATATTTTGATCTTTTTCATCTCTTTTTCTTTAAAATTCGGAAGAACACATAGAGAATGATCAGAAGCCATACTCCCGCCAATGACCACAGCAGGATAACCGATGTCAGAGGGAGCTTTCCAAGATCGGCTTTCCCATAGGAGACAGAGGCCCGGTTTTGTCCGCTCTGGTCCAGCCGATATCTGGAAATGATATCGCTGTAAAGGGTATCAAAATAAGCATCGTCAATTGTCTGCCCCCGGCGGACAGATTTCACTGTATTTTCAATGAGCTGCCCGGCCGCATCCCGCAGAGATGCCGAGCCGCTGAACACCGGCGTGACAAAAGTGTGGCCTGTATTGTCCAGAAGCAGCTGTGCCGCCTTGATTTTCACATCATAATGTTCGGTATTGTCCTCGCCGCACCCGGAGAGATACTCCTGATATTCCGCGGTGCTCTGCGCCTTTGAGGTCACAGGCACATATCCTTCCGTCTTCGAATAGGCAATCTGAACCTTGTCGCTCAGCAGGTATTGCACAAAGAGCCAGGAGGCAAGTACTTCCTGGGAATCTTTTTTATTAAAAATGCAGACGGAGGGCCCCTGAGAAATCATCTGAGGATGTTCCGGATCAAACTGAGGTATCGTCATGACCTCCGTCTCGAATTCCA
Organism: Lachnospiraceae bacterium; assembly: GCA_022797995.1. GTDB lineage: Bacteria > Bacillota > Clostridia > Lachnospirales > Lachnospiraceae > Acetatifactor. The sequence continues at coordinate 3,910 of JAAWLQ010000156.1, read as the reverse complement.
CCAGCTGTTCTTTGCTGATATCCAGAAGAGGCGCGTCTGTTCCCATCCAGGTGGCCCCTGCCGTGGAATCCACGGCAAAAATACACTGGCCGGCATTCAGGAAATTGGCCGGATAGCTGGAGACCTTGAATGTGGAGAAGGCGCCGGTTTCCACATGCTCCGCTATGGTCCGCAGCAAATCCTCCGTAGTGTCATGAAAGAGCAGGATTTCTCCCTCCGCCGTGGAATAATCGGCATTTTTCTGTCGGAGCATCTGAATCATCATATTGTCCGTGGATTTATAGATAAAGGGAATCATCACCTTCTGGCCGTTCACCACATAATTTTCTTCCGAATCCTTTGCCGTGGCGGCCTCCGCCACCTCCCATACAAAGTCCCAGGTCAGAACCTCCGGCAGCCTGTACCCCAGCGCCTCCACATAGGTTTTGTTAATATAGCAGGCCTCCGTGGACCGCATATAGGGAACGGCATAATAATGTCCCCCAAAGGAACACTCCTCCAGAAACTGCGGAATGATTTCATCCGCAGAAGGAGCGTCAAACAGAACCTCCCTTCCTCCCAGGCCATATTTTTCATGGCGGAAGAGTTCTTCCAGCGGAACCACAAGGTTTGTTCCGGTCAGATAGGTTGCGATGTGATCCGGGTAGGTAATGCACACATTTGGCGTAGTGCCCGTGGCAATATTTGTGATGACATCATTATAAATTTTCCCGTAATCCGTATATAGCCGCAGGTTTACCTTAATATTCGGATATAATTCCTGAAAATCGGCAATCGCCTGTTCATAGATGGTAGTCTGTGTCTTATTGGTGTCATTTTTGGCCCAGAAAGTGATTTCATGCTGTGCGGAGGCATCAAAGTCTTCCGGAACGGCGAAGGCCTCCAGATCCTGCCGGGAGCCGTGGCATCCGGTAAGCATCAGCATACATCCCAGAACAAATGCCGGCAGAAGAGCACGCTTCGGTATTTTTTTCCATGTTCCGCTCATCCTTTCATTCCTCCTCTCGACACTCCGGCCATTATCTTTTTGCGGAATATCAGAAACAGAATAATCAGCGGTGTGGAGATAACCACCACCGCGGCCATCATTGCAGGTATATTTTCCCGTCCGAATCCGTTTTCACGTATCTCCTGAATCCCGTTGGACACCAGATAATAATTCTCATCATCCGTTATCAGCCTGGGCCACACATAGGAATTCCAGCACTCGATTACTTTCAGAATTGTTATGGTAATCAGAGTCGGCTTGGATATGGGCACCATTACTTTCAGCAGATATTTCAGGTCGGAGGTGCCGTCTACCTTTGCCGCGTAATAAAGGCTGTCAGGTATCTGCTCAAAGTTCTCCTTCAGCAGATAGATATAGAAGACAGAAGTCACAGAGGGCAGTATCAGACCGGAAAAGGTATTGCGCATGTTTAATTCGGTAACTGTCACAAAATTGGTGATAATCACCAGTTCGTTGGGTATCATCATCAGGGAGAGAAAAAGGACGAACACAATATTTCTGCCCCTGAACTCCAGCCTTGCAAAGGCAAAAGCGGCAAGAGTTATGACAATCAGCATCAGCGCCGTGGTCACCACGGTAAAAATCGTGGTATTCAGCAGATATCTGCCCAGGGGTACCGCGCTGAAGGCATCCACATAATTCTGTCCGGTGGGAGAGAGCGTGAAAAATTTCGGAATATATTCCGCGTTGTACGCACCGTAGCTTTTCACAGAAGTGAGGACCATCCAGTAAAAAGGAAACAGAACCACTATGGCCCACAGACTTAAAAACAGATAGGTAACGGTACTGACAACCCGTTTGCGGACCGCCGCCTTCTTTTCAATTTTGCCGTAATCAGTCTTAGCATCAAGTTTATTTTCCATGAGAGCATGCCTTTCCGTTTAATAATGTACTTTTTTCCTGCTGACCAGCAAATTGATACAGGTGATGGTCAGGACAATGGTAAACAGAAGAATCGCCGCTGCGGAAGCATAGGAGGGATATCCGCCGCTGTCTCCATACAGCATGTCATATACATACCCCACGATGGTGTTCATTCCGGCGGCGTTTAAATCTGTGCCGAAAAGGGCCACCGCATCGCTGTATGCCTTGAACGCACCGATAAATCCCGTGATGATCAGGTAAAATATCATGGGTGAAATCATCGGAAGAGTAATCCGCAGAAAAGTTCTGAGCCTGGATGTGCCGTCCACTCTGGCGGCGTTGTAGTACTGCTGATTGACAGAAGCCAGCGCACCGGTCAGAATCAGTATTTTAAAGGGCATTACCACCCAGATGGTATAAAAACAGAGTACAAACATTTTCGCCCAGTAAGGACCGTCAATAAAATCCACGGAACTTCCGCCGAACCAGTTGATCAGCAGATTAATCAGGCCGTCGGAGTATGCGGTCTTCTTGAACAGAATCATAAAAACCAGACCGATGGCCAAAGTGTTGGTCACATAGGGAAGAAAATATACCGTCTGTAGGAAATTCCGCAGCGGTGTGATAGAATGCAGACCCACGGAAATCAGCAGCGCAATCCCTGTGGACAGGGGCACCGTAATGATCACAAGAATAAATGTATTTTTTACCGCCTGCAGAAAATAAGGGTCATGCAGCACATAAGAATAATTGTAAAGCCCCGTTCCGAAGTAAGTCTGGGATGCGGAATTATATCCCTCCTCAAAAGAGTAGATAAAGACATCCACCAGAGGATATACCATAAACACACCCAGGAACAGAAGAGCAGGAAGAAGATACAGCCAGGCCTTCAGACTGCCGTACTTTTTCTCTGACTTGTGTTTTGAAGCTGAATTTTCTCTGTTCTGTTTCATTTCGTTTCCCCCGTGGAAATGTCAAAGCCAATCCGTTCTTCCGTTTCCCGATCAAAGACGAACACCTTGCGGGGTATCAGATCGAAGCGGACGGTGCTGCTCTCAAAATCAATCTGCTGCTCCGCGCTGATAATCGAGCGCACCTGCGGATTCAGGGACGCCCTGTTCCCGGAAACCACGCTGATATCGCGGCCCATTACCTCCACGCCTCTCAATTCACAGGAGAAATCTCCCTCCTCCCGCAGCCGGAACCCCTCGGGTCTCACGGCCGCATAGACCTTCCCCGGCGCATTTTTGTCAAAGCCGCTCAGAACCACATCTCCGCCTATGGACAGTCTGCCGTCTCTTATCTCCCCGTCAAACACATTGATGGGCGGGGTTCCGAGAAATCTGGCCACAAAAAGATTGGACGGGTTGTCATAGACTTCCTGCGGTTTTCCGATCTGCTGGACAATTCCCTCCTTCATAACCACTATCATATCCGAAATGCTCATTGCCTCTTCCTGATCATGTGTCACAAAAATAGTGGTAATGCCGGTTTCGCGCTGAATTCTTCTGATTTCCTCCCTGGTCTGAAGGCGCAGACGGGCATCCAGATTGGAGAGCGGTTCGTCGAGAAGAAGCACTTTCGGTCTTTTCACCAGCGCCCTTGCAATGGCCACACGCTGCTGCTGACCTCCGGAGAGCTCTCCCGGCTTACGGTCCAGCAGCTCCTCAATCTGCACCAGCCCGGCGGCTTCTCTTGCCTTCTGTGCCATTTCCGCTTTGGAAAGGCGGTCCCTGCCCTTCAGATTCTGCAGGGGAAACAGGATATTCTGCATTACGGTCAGATGAGGATAAAGCGCGTAATTCTGAAATACCAGACCGATTCCCCTGTGTTCCGGCGGCAGATCGGTGACATCGTCCTCGCCGAAAAAGATTTTTCCCTCCGTGGGTTTCACCAGGCCGCTTATGAGATTCAGCGTGGTACTTTTGCCGCACCCGGACGGTCCCAGCAGTCCGATCAGTTTACCGTCCGGAATCTGAAAGCTGAAATCATTGACCGCAATTACATCCTTTTTTTTCTTTGCTTTGACAAGTTCTT
>JAAWLQ010000155.1 GCA_022797995.1 Lachnospiraceae bacterium | reverse complement strand
TATATGCAAATTAAATGCTAATAGAAATATGCCCGTAGCAAATGAAATTAAAGACATAGAAATAATATACAATATTACTGCCGTCCTGGCACTTACTTATGTTCACTTCGCCACTGTCTCGGTGAAATCTTGTATACATTTTTGAAAGCCCTGGAGAAATGCAGCTGGTTGGGGTATCCCACCACTTTTCCGATATCCGCGATGGACAAATCCGTCAGCTTTAAAAGCTCGGTGGCCTTTGTCATGCGGTAGGAAATGAGGAATTCCTGGGGCGTCTTTCCCATGGTCTCATGGAAAATTTTCCCGAAATAGCTTCGGTTCAGGCCGCAGGCCGCCGCAATATCCTCCACAGAGATATCGTTCTGAAAATTCTGCTCGATAAAAGCGAAGGCTTCCTTAATATAAAAATCTCGAAGGCGATTCCCCTTGCTGAGCTGGGCGTTGGTGGACGAACGGACCAGGCCGTCCATATACAGATAGAGATGCCCGATCAGGTGAAAAGGCGATTCGTCCTTATGATTTACAATATATAGCATTTCTGCCTTCATACTCTCATATATATCTTTATAACGGGCTTTATAAATGGGACAGTCCTGCGTCAGTCCTGCCAGCTCCACGGCTTCCTTCGCCCGCAGGCCGTCGAATTCCAGCCATACATATTCCCAGGGAAGCTCCCGGTCCGCGATGTAAGTGCAGACCTGACCCGGGAAAAGCATGAAGCCCTGGCCGCTTTTGACCTGATACTCCAGATCTTCTCCTTTGCCGTTGTCCGCAATCAATTTGCCCGTGCCGGAGAGACACAGATGGAAGAGATAATGATTCCTGGCAGCCGGACCGAAGGAATGAGCGGGGTCACACTGCTCCCAGCCGAACTGATACAGGCCCAGATCGATAAAGTTTTCACTTGGAAATACGGAAAAGATTACTTCACTCATACACTCACCTCAAATCTTATTATATACCAAAATGCTAGATGACTTCAAATATAAAAAGAAAAAGATGCATAATGGCATAAAATAACAAAAACACGGGTATTTCTAATAGCATAATGGTATGTTAAGATAGTTCTATCAAAAATGAAGAGCAGATATCCTGAAAGGGACGGAGGAATTCAGATACAGGGCGCCCGGAAATCCTCCGCGAGAACTGGCCATGACGGACCATCTGCGGGACTAAATTAAGGAGAAGATGCCATGAAAGGAAAAAAAGCAAAATGTGCAGGTCTTGCACTATGCTGTACGGCGGCTGCGTTCTCTCTTGCGGGCTGCGGCAGCAACGCAGATGACGGGAAGATTCAGATCGAGATTGTCCAGTACAAACCGGAAGCGGCGAACTACTTTGAGACGGTGGAGGAGGCGTTTAATGCCACACATGACAATATTCACCTGACCATCAGCTCGCCCAACGATGCCATGACAATCCTGAAGACCAGGTTCATCAGAGAGGATTATCCGGACATCATAGGAATCGGCGGCGACATTAACTATTCCTATTTTGTGGACGCTGAGATTCTGACGGATATTTCCGACTATGAGGGGTTGAAGAATATCAACTCCGGCTATCTGGACATCGCTGAATCACTGGAGCTGGTGCCCACAGACGGGACCTACATTGTGCCTTATGTGGCCAATGCGGCGGGGGTTCTCTACAACAGGGATATGTTCGCAGAGCATAACTGGGAGATTCCAGAGACCTGGGACGAAATGTTGCAGTTGTGCGAGGCGATCAAGGCGGAAGGAATTCTTCCCTTCTACTTCGGCTTCAAGGATACCTGGACCTGTCTGGCACCCTGGAACGCCATGGCGGTAGAGCTGGCGCCGGCGGATACGGCCAAACAGGTGAACAGAGGAGAGACCACATTTACCGACCAGTACAGAGAGCTGGCAGAGAAATATATGCAGCTGCTTCCCTATGGACCTGACGATCCTTTTGCATACGGGTACAATGACGCATGTACCGCATTTGCCAGAGGCGAATCGGCCATGTATCCCATCGGAAGCTATGCCACACCGCAGATACTGTCTGTGAATCCGGATTTGAACATCGATTCCTTTGTCATGCCGGCCAGCAATGTGAAAGAGGACAGAACGCTGAACTCAGGAATTGACTTAGGGTTCTGTATCATGGACGGATGCGAGAATAAGGAAGCGGCTTACGAGGTTCTGGATTTCCTGCTGGCAGACGAGAATCTGCAGAAGTACATTGATGACCAGAATGCTGTTCCCTGCAAAAACGGAGAGTTCAAACTGGCCTCCATGCTGGACGGAATGCTTTCCTTCATCGAAGAGGGGAACATGACGGATTATCAGGACCATTACTATCCTTCGGAAATGTCCGTGGATGCGCTGCTGCAGACCTTCCTGATTGAGAAGGATGTGGACAATTTCCTCGAGATTTTTGATACCAACTGGCAGCGGTACAACAGAGATATCATCCGTATGGTTCAGGATTATGAACAGAGCCATTGAGAATCCCAGGGAGAAGGAGAAGAGAGACGATGAAAAATGATAGAAAGAGAACGTTTTTATTGATTACCATACCGATTCTTGCTTTGTTTGTCTGCTTTAACACCATCCCGCTGATTCGCGGCGTAGTGTACAGCTTTACCAATTTCAGAGGCTTCGGTAAATATGACTGGGTGGGATTCCGGAATTACATGGACCTGTTTACGGATGCCCGGGTTGGAAAATCTTACTGGTTTACCATCAAGCTGGCTGTGGTGACCACCATTGTGGTAAATGTGCTGAGCCTGATTCTGGCGCTGGGCCTGAACAGTAAGATCAGAGCCAAAGGCTTTTTCCGGGGAGCATATTTCCTGCCCAATATCCTTGGCTCTCTGGTTGTAGGTTACATTTTCAATTACTTTTTCACATATATCATTCCGGCGCTGGCGGACATGACCGGAATCAAGTCCCTGAGCACAAGTATTCTGTCCAGCCCCAGCAAGGCCTGGATCGGTGTCATGATCGTATGTGCATGGCAGGCTATCGCAATGAACACCATCATTTACATTTCGGGACTGCAGACGGTGCCCGAGGATGTGTACGAGGCCGGCGGCCTGGACGGCGCCACGGGATGGAAACAGTTCAAGCACCTGACCTTCCCGCTGATTATTCCCTTTTTCTCCATCAATATGGTGCTCAGTGTGAAGAACTTCCTGATGGTATTCGATCAGATCGTAGCATTGACAAAGGGAGGCCCTTCCCAGAGTACGGAATCCATCTCCTACCTGATTTACAATAACGGTGTGTCGGGCGGACAGTTCGGATTCCAGAGTGCCAACGCAGTGGTATTCTTTATCGTGATTGTCATTATTTCCGTTGCCCAGATGAAATTTTCCAGTTCGAAGGAGGAGCAGCTATGAAACATACATCCACAATTGGTAAATCGAATAAGACCGTTATGATCCTGCTGATTCTGGGGCTTTCCACGATTATTTTCCCCTTGTACATGACCATCGTGATTGCCTTCAAGCAGCCTTCGGAGATGACTAACAGCATCAGCGGCATCCTGTCCCTGCCTAAGACCTGGAGCCTGGACAATTTCAGAGAAGCCATGAGAGTCACTGATTTCTGGCGCTCTCTGGGGAACAGCCTGCTGATTTCCGTGACCACGATCGTACTGTCTGTGGCCATTCACTCCCTGATGGGCTATGCGCTGGGAAGAAATAAGGCGAAGAGCAAGTTCTACAGCTTTGTATACCTTTTCATCGTCAGCGGTATGTTCGTTCCCTTTGCCATTCTGATGATGCCTCTGGCAAAGCAGACCGCGGAACTTCACCTGGCCAACTGGGCCGGCGTCATCATTCTGTATGTGGTGTTCTACATGCCGATGAACGTGATGCTGTATTCCGGATATCTGGTAAATATTCCCATCGCCCTGGAGGAGGCGGCAAGAGTGGACGGCGCTTCCACCTGGAGAACCTACTGGAGCATTATCTTCCCCATCATGGGACCCATGCATGCCACAGTCGCGGTCATCACCGCCCTGGCTGTATGGAATGACGTGATGACACCGCTGATCATCATGGCGGGCTCCGGCCAGAATACACTGCCGCTGGCACAGCTGAACTTCCAGTCCCAGTTCGGCACGAACTATAACCTGGCATTTGCTTCTTACCTGCTTTCGCTGATTCCGATTCTGATCTTCTACCTGATCTGCCAGAAACAGATTCTGAACGGCGTGACCAATGGAGCTGTTAAATAAATAGTAATTTCCGTATGGAAAACGGACGAAATCCTGCGGCCGGCCAGAAAAGGCCGGCCGTTTCCTCATGCGCAGGCCTGCAATGGGAAGTTTGCCGTCGATGCGGCATGAGACTGCGCGGCCAGTAGCAGAGAAGAGAATTCCCCTGCTCGATACTTGCAGATTTCTATAAAATTGGTTAAAATATTGACAGATTGACCCGGTTTCGAATTGAGGCAAACGAAATGATTTGCAGCAGCTTTTGCAGGAGGGTATCGGGAGCGGAGGGGAAGCTAAAGAAAGGTTGGTAAGACAAGGTTATGGCAGTCATTTATCAAAGAGAAAATCACATTTTTACATTACAGACAGAGCATACCACTTATCAGATGAAGGTGGATGATTTTGGGTTTCTGCTGCATTTGTATTACGGCGGAAGGATATCCGGCAATACGGATTACCTGCTGACCTATCATGACAGGGGATTTTCAGGGAATCCTTTCGACGTGGGGCAGGACAGAACCTATTCCATGGATGCGTTGCCCAGAGAGTATCCGGAGCTGGGGACAGGAGACTACCGGAACGCCGCGCTTGTAATCCGAAACGCGGATGGCTCGGAGAGTTGTGACCTGCGTTATGTGGGATATGAGATAAGAAAAGGAAAGTACGCACTGCCCGGACTTCCGGCGGTGTTCGCTCCGGAGGAAGAGGCTGAAACGCTGGAGATACTTCTGGAGGATCCGGTAAGTAAGGTGGAGGTCACACTTTTGTACGGCGTGCTGGAGAAGGAAGACATCATTACCAGAAGCGCGCGGATTCGGAACCGGGGGAAACAGGAGATTGTGGTGGAAAAAGCGGCATCGACCTGCCTGGATTTCGTGACGGGAGAGTACGATCTGCTGACCTTTTACGGCAGACATGCCATGGAACGCAATCTTCAGAGGACGCGGCTGGAGCACGGCTGCTTTTCCATCGGAAGCCGCAGAGGGACTTCCAGCCACCAGTATAATCCGGCGGTGATTCTGGCAGAGAGGAATGCCACGGAGGACAGCGGGAGCTGCTATGGCTGTGCGTTCGTCTACAGCGGGAATTTCCTGTGCCAGGCGGAGAAGGACCAGTTCGGACAGACGAGGCTGCTGATGGGACTGCAGGAGGACCTGTTCCATTATCCGCTGCAGGCAGGCGAGACACTGATCGTTCCGGAGACCATTCTGGGGTATACAGATCAGGGGCTGGGCAATTTGTCGAATCTGTTCCAGCGCTGTATCAGGAATCATATCTGCCGGGGGAAATATGCCCATCAGGCCCGGCCGGTTCTGCTCAACAGCTGGGAGGCGGCATATTTCGATTTCGACGGAGAGACCATCGTCAGGCTGGCAGAGGATGCTGCCCACCTGGGAATCGATATGGTGGTCATGGACGACGGGTGGTTCGGAAAGAGAGAGGATGACAACAGCGGCCTGGGAGACTGGCAGGTAAACGAGAAGAAGCTGGGATGCACTCTGGGTGAGCTGATTGAACGGGTGAACGCGCAGGGCGTGAAGTTCGGCATCTGGATTGAGCCGGAGATGGTCTCCGAGGACAGTGAGCTGAACAGGACTCATCCCGACTGGGTCATACGGATTCCGGGAAGGAAACCGGTTCGGGGCAGGAACCAGCTGGTGCTGGATTTCTCCAGAGAGGATGTGCGCGGTTATATCTTTGACCGGATATGCGCCGTACTGGATCAGGGAAATATCGAATATGTGAAATGGGACATGAATCGGAGCATTGCCGATATCTTCTCCACGGAGAGACCGCAGGGTAAGGTTCTGTATGACTATATGCTGGGGGTATATGATTTCCTGGAAAAGCTTACTGCCAGATACCCGGACATCCTGATTGAGGGCTGCAGCGGAGGCGGCGGGAGATTTGACGTAGGTATGCTGTACTATACGCCCCAGATCTGGTGCAGCGATAATACGGATGCGGCGGACAGAGTGCGGATTCAGTATGGGACATCCTTCTTCTATCCGGCTTCCGCAGTGGGGGCCCATGTATCCGCGGTGCCCAACCACCAGACGGGACGCCGTATCAGCCTGAACACAAGAGGGGTGGTGGCAATGGCGGGCACTTTCGGATATGAGCTGGACCCGGGGAAGCTGACGTGGGAGGAGAAGGAGACCGTGAAAGAACAGGTCGGGCAGTATAAAAAGGTTGCGGACCTTATACGGACAGGAGATTACTACAGGCTGTCCGATCCCTTCCGGGATGACTGCGGCGGGTGGATGTTCGTGTCGGAGGACGGCGCCCGGGCACTTGTGAGTGTGGTGATGCTGGAAAACCACGGGAACATGACGGTAAGCTATGTGAAGCTGAAAGGCCTGAAGCCGGATACCCTGTATCGGGAGACGGTATCCGGGAAATGTTATTATGGCTCCGCGCTGATGAAGGCCGGGATTCCCGTGCCTGTGGAGATGGGGGAATACAGGGCTTATCAGTGGGAATTTGCGGCCTGCTGAAAGCGGATGGTTGCGGGCGCGCAGCCAGTAGAGAGGGCTGTTGCAAACAGGGAACGTCTGTGGTAAGCTGTATGCGAAGGAAAGATACCTGTGGAGGCTTATGAGGAAAGAGGCCGAAAAAGGCGGAGTGGGCAGGGGAGGAAGAGGATTCGGGTATGAACAGGAAATCGAAGACACTGCGGATTACCTACACGGCAGCGCTGATTGCACTGCTGGTAGTGATACAGGCGGTCACAGCAGGTTTTGGGAATACGATTGTCACGGGAACCCTGGTCAATGCTGTGCTGATCATCGCCGTTATGACAGGAGGATTCTGGTCGGGGGCGGCCGTCGCACTTGTCTCGCCTGTGATGGCAAAGCTGACAGGAATAGGGCCGCTTTGGAGCCTGATTCCCTTCATTGCCGCAGGCAATCTTGCGCTTATAGCCGTCTGGCATTTCGCATGCCGCAGGAGGGGGATACCGCGGTATGCCGGGAGAATCGGAGCCCTGATCGCAGCTGCGGCGGCAAAATTTTTGGTGCTGTACCTGGGAATCGTGAAAGTGATGGTTCCGTTACTGCTGAAACTGCCGGAACCCCAGTCGACTGTGATTTCAGGAATGTTTTCCGTGCCGCAGCTTGTGACAGCGCTGTTGGGAGGAATTGTGGCGCTGCCGGTGCTGGCGGCGGTGAAGAGGGCGGATCTGAGCCGGAGAGCGGATGATGCTGTATAGAGACCAGGGATGGGGCAACAAACAGGTTATGGAACAAGGGCCCCATTCACGGCAGGAAATGGCCCGGATGGCCATAAAGACCATAAAGGGGACTGTGCTGATACAGTGAATATAATGAGTGGCCAGGGAAAAGGGATGGAAAAGAAGGAGGAGTTGTCATGGTAAAAATTATTACGGACAGCACAAGTGATCTGACGGTGGATTTATTGGAAAAGTACGACATTTCCGTTCTGCCGCTGCACATCATGCTGGGGGAGGATGAGTATCTGGACGGTGTCAATATTACACCACAGGAGATCTATGACTGGTCGGATGCCCATGGAATGACACCGAAGACATCGGCGCCTTCTCAGGAAATGGCGGAGGAGCTTTTGAAGCCTTATGTGGAAGCCGGCAGGCAGGTGGTATGCTTCTCCATATCCGGTGAAATGTCTGCATCAGGCAGTATCATGCGGCTGGCGGCGGAAGAGCTGGGTGCTTCAGAGCTGGTCCATGTGGTAGATTCGGCAAATCTCTCTACCGGTATCGGGCATCTGGTGGTGGAGGCGGCTATTATGGCCCGGGCCGGAGCAGATGCGGAAGAGATTGTCAGACGGATGGAAGAATTAAAACCGCTTGTGCGTGCCAGCTTTGTGGTAGATACCCTGGTGTATCTGCACCGCGGCGGAAGATGCAGCGGCCTTGCCGCCATGGCGGGAAGCGTTCTCAAGCTTCATCCCAGAATTGTGGTGGAGGACGGGAAGATGAACCCGGGGAAAAAGTACAGGGGGCATCTGGACAAAGTTGTTATGGCTTATGTGACAGATATGGAAGAAGACCTGAAACATGCGAAGAAGGACAGAGTATTTATCACACATTCCGGCTGTGACAGAGAGCTTGTGGAGCAGGTGCGCGCCTATTTGACATCACTGCACCATTTTGACGAAGTCCTGGAGACCAGGGCCGGCGGCGTGATTTCCAGCCACTGCGGCCCCGGAACGTTGGGGGTATTGTTTATTGCTTAAATATTTTTAAAAAACGCTGAAGTGAAAAGTTTACTTCTACTTTCAAAATGGCGTTTTTCCTGTAGAATTTAGTCTTTCACACATATTTAAGGGCACGCCGAAACGAAATATTGGAAATCCATACAATACTACAAACCGCGTAGTTATGGCAAATTTCGAGTGTAAGACTGACTTCCACTGGTTTTTTGGCGAAAATTCTTTTTATAACAAGTGGAAATTGCCCTGTAAGACTAAAATCCACTTTTACCCCCGAGTAATGGAAATAAACTTTTCACTTCAGTA
>JAAWLQ010000154.1 GCA_022797995.1 Lachnospiraceae bacterium | reverse complement strand
GGCCGGAAATTCTATGCAGGGAATTGGTACTGCTCGGGCATGTACGGAACTATAAATAGGAGATATCATATACATGAGCAAAGCATTGGGAATGATAGAGTTTAAGACAGTCTCCGCCGGCGTGACGGCGGCGGACGCCATGGTGAAGACCGCGTCTGTGGAGCTGGTGGAAGCACAGACGGTATGTCCCGGAAAGTACATAGCTTTGATTACAGGAGATCTGAGCGCTGTGGATGCCGCTGTGGACACGGCCAAGGTGCAGTATGGAGAGCAGCTGATCGACAGCTTTGTGCTGGGCAATCCACATGAAGGCATTTTCCCTGCGATATACGGAACCACCCATGTGGAGCATATCAGCTCCCTGGGAATTCTGGAGACTTTCGATGCCTCCGCCATCATTGTGGCGGCCGACGTGGCGGCGAAGACGGCGGATGTGGAGTTGATAGAACTTCGGATTGCAAAGGGAATGTGCGGCAAATCCTATGTATTCCTCTGCGGGGAGGTGTCCGCAGTGGAGGCGGCCATCGCCAGAGCAAAAGAAAGCGTGGCCCAGGGAGGCATGTATCTGGATTCCACGGTGATCGCCCATCCGGACCCGCAGATCTGCCGGTCTATTTTATAGAGAGTGTGTGATTATGCTACTTATTGATAAAAAGTATGTGTATCATCAGGTAAGATTACAGATAATATACGAGGAGAAACGGCAATGGAGAAGAAAGACCTTGTGCAAATATGTGAAAAATACTGTGCAAAGCTCAGAATCTCACCGTTTTGGGATGTAAAGCTCCAGTTTGTTGAAGACGCTTCATGGCGGAAGACGGGAGATATCAAAATAGATTGTGATGACAGAAAAGCTATTTTGCTGTTGAACATAAACAATCCAAAGCAGGAAAATCTCGAAGAAGTTATCGTACATGAACTTATGCATCTAAAAATGTACCCGCTTGACCAGGTGACAGAATCTCTTATCACAAGCTGTTTTGAAGAGAAAACTATCGCACAGAAATTTGCTTATCAGCAATTTTTTACGACTTTGGAACAAACCGTGGAAGAACTGACAAAATGTTTTCTGCTTGAATTTGGAGAGAACAGGGAACTGTCCTTTGGAAGATGCAGTCTCCAGAAATCCTTCCATGAACTTTATGACGGATTATCCAATTTGGAGTAGTTTATTTAAAGGAACTGTGGTAACATTTTCTCATAAAGGGAAAAAAGAGGGAAATGAATAAGGAAGGGCGTGAACAGATGCTGGCGGTAGAGCGAAGGAACCTGATTCTGGAAAAATTACAGGACGAGCGTAAGGTGGTGGTCAGTGAGCTGAGCGCTCTTTTTGACGTTTCGGAGGAAACGATTCGGCGTGATCTGGACAAGCTGGACAGGCAGGGGCTGGCCATTAAAAGTTACGGCGGCGCGGTGCTGAATGAGAATTCCGGTCTGGACATGCCCTTCAACGTGCGGAAGAAGAGAAACAGCAGGGCGAAACAGGAGATTGCGGCTCTGGTGAGCGGCCTGGTGCAGGAGGGAGAGCATATCATTGTGGACCCCAGCACCACGGCGGTGGCGGTGGTCAAGGCCCTGAAAAACAGGAAGAAGCTGACGGTGGTCACAAGTTCCATCGAAGTGCTGATCGAACTTTCGGATGTAAGCGGATGGGAGGTCATCTGTACTGGAGGAACCCTCCGGGAAAATTATCTGACCCTGACAGGGGCCAGAGCCGTGGACATGATTCGCTCCTTCAATGCGGATAAGGTGATTTTATCCTGTAAAGGACTGGACATGGAGAAAGGCGCCACGGATGCCCACGAAATGCTTTCTCAGCTGAAGCAGGCCATGCTCCAGTCGGCCAGACAGCGTATTCTGGCGGTGGACCACTCGAAATTCGGAAATGTGGCCTTTTCACGAATCTGTGAGCCGGCCGATATCGACATAGTAGTGACGGATATCAGACCGGAGCAGAAGTGGCTGGATTTTTTTGCAGAGAAAGGAATTGAGTGTCTGTATGGCGGGGAGAGCGGTGGAGGCGAATTCGAAGAGTACGGCAGGAGCAATGCCGAAGAAGGAGACGGATGCAAAGACGAAGACGACAACCATAGCCTTCGCCAATAACAAGGGCGGAAGCGGCAAGACTACAACCTGTGCAAATGTGGGATATTCGCTGTCGGTACTGGGAAAGAAAGTGCTTCTGGTGGACGGCGACATGCAGATGAATCTCACATTATCCTTTTTTCCGGAGGACAAAGTGCTGGATTTCGCATCCGGAGACAGGAATCTGTACACCGCGTTGAAAAAGGGGGAGGATTTGACGGAGTATGTGGTGGCTACCTCCTATGATAGGCTGGACCTGATTCCCTCGTCCACTCTGATGAGCGGTATTGAATATGAACTTTTCGCCAGACAGTCCAGAGAGTACACTCTGGCAGGGATTCTGGAGAAACTGAAGGAAAGGGGCGGATACGATTACATTCTGATGGATGCGCCGCCGACGCTGGGAGGCTGGGTGACGAATATTCTCTGTGCTTCCGATTCCGTAATTCTCCCGGTGGAGGCCAGCCCCTGGGGGCTTTTTGGCGTTGCGAACATGTTTGAGTTTCTGGAGGATGTGAAGAGTAAGGCTCCGGCGTTGAACCTTCTGGGAGTGGCCATCACGAAGATGGATGCCCGAAAAAATTATGGCAGGCAGACATTGGAGGTCTTGAAGGAGTTTGAAGAAGTGCGGGTGTTTGACACCATCATCCGGGTGGACAGTGAGATCGAGTGGGCGCAGGATAATTCCAGGCCGGTTATGGCCTATAAAAAATCGGCCAGAAGCGCCGGAGAATATCTGGAGCTGGCAAAGGAGGTAGAAAAGTATGTCCGTGGGAGCAGGTAGTATCAGGAGGGCAGCAAGGACGGCAGGCGCGGCGCAGGAGAGCGAGAAAGCCAAAGCGGTGCCGGCAGAGGAGAAGACTGACCGGGCCGCCGAGGAGGTACAGGAGTCAGAGAAACCTGACGTGGCACAGGCGCAGGAAACAGAGAAATCCACAGCTGATGAAGAACCTCAGACCTTAGAAGAGACAACACAAACCTATAAGGCACAGGAAGAAAAAAAGACAGCCAAAGTCACAAAAGCGCAGAGGTCTGGAAAGCCCGAGAAGGCCGAAAAGGCAAAAGAAAAAACGAAGGCAAAATCGAAACCCCAGGAGAAGAAATCTGCAAAGGCTTTGAAGGAAACCGATAAGAAATCTGCAAAAGGCAGGAAATCAGGCAGGCAGGCTTCCGGAAAAAAGGGAGAGAAGCAAGGGCCCGCAGAACAGAAAGCAGTGCGAATCGGAGAGCCGCTGCCCATACATCTTCTGTAACCGGTGTGGGGAAAGGCGGGAAAGCAGCCATCCGGGCAGGGGACTTAAGCCGTTACGGCCGGAGAGATTTAGTCTGGATTGGAATGCGGGAAAGTGGGATGGATAAATGTTCAGGATACTGATTGCCGAGGATGATGCCGAGCTGAATCAGCTCTTTCGGCATGTGTTGATTAAAAACGGATACACGGTAAAGGGGGTATCCAACGGAAAAGAGGCGCTGGATGCTCTGGACAGAGAATATTTTGACCTGATCATCTCGGATATCATGATGCCGGTTATGGACGGCTATGAGCTGGTCCGGGCACTGCGGGAGGCGGGGAACCGGGTGTCAGTGCTGATGATTACGGCAAAGGTTGCCTTTGACGACATGCGCCAGGGATTCCTTCTGGGCACGGATGATTATATGGTAAAGCCTGTCAATGTGAACGAGATGGTACTGCGGGTAGGTGCTTTGCTCCGCCGGGCGCAGATGATCAGCGAGAGAAGACAGGTGCTGGGAGGAACTGTTCTGGAATGTGACTCTTTCACGGTGGTGACGGAGGAAGAAAGTGTGGTCCTGCCTCAGAAGGAATTTATGCTTTTATATAAAATGGCCTCTTTTCCCGGGAAAATATTTACCAGGCAGCAGCTGATGGATGATATCTGGGGATATGATTCCGACAGTGACGCCCATACGGTAGAGGTACATATCAGCAGGCTCAGGGAACGTTTTCGGGATAATCCGGATTTTAAGATTGTCACCATGCGGGGAGTAGGCTATAAGGTGGCGGTAGGAGGTGGGCGTGAGAGGAAGGAAGAATAAGAAAAGTTCCTTTCGTCTGAGCACATGGCTGCTTTACACTCTGCTCGTGATGCTGGAAGTGGCATTTATGATGGCGCTTTCGGCATTGATTACGGCGCTGATGCACAGATTTTCCAGGTTTAAAGTAGTCTCACCGGAGCTGACGCTGTTTGCACTGGTCTGCTTCATTCTGGGAGGTACGCTGACCTGGCTGATGGGGCGGTATTTTTTCATGCCTATCACGGAGATTGGCAGGGCCATGCGGCAGGTGGCGGAGGGAAACTATGACATTCAGCTGAATGACCGGAAGGGGCTGAAGGAAATCCGGACGATCAATGCGGATTTTAACCTGATGGTAAAGGAACTGCGGGCCACGGAAATTCTGCAGACGGATTTTGTATCCAATGTATCCCATGAGTTCAAGACGCCCATCAATGCCATAGAGGGGTATGCCACGCTCCTCCAGGGTGCGGAACAGCTATCCGCCGAAGAGCAGGCGGCCTATGTGGAGAAGATACTGTTCAGTACGGGAAGGCTCTCGAAACTTGTGGGCGATATTCTCCTGCTCTCGAAAGTGGACAATCAGGCGATTGAGACAAATCACAGGAAATTCCGGCTGGATGAACAGATACGCCAGTGCATAGTGCTGCTGGAGGCGGACTGGACGAAGAAGGAGATCGACTTCGACGTGGACCTGGAGAATATGGAATATACAGGAAACAAGGGACTGCTGTTCCATGTATGGGGCAATCTCATCGGAAATGCGATTAAATTCAATCCTCAGGGCGGTGCAATCCGTATCCGGCTGTTGCGCAGAGATGGAAATGCGGTATTTACCATTCAGGACGAGGGCCCGGGAATCCCGGAGGAGGAGCAGCACCACATTTTCGACAAATTTTATCAGAGTGAGAGCTCCCATAAGAATGAGGGAAACGGGCTGGGACTGGCGCTGGTGAAACAGATTCTGCACGTTTCGGAGGGTACAATCTCCGTGGAGAACAGGCCGGAAGGCGGTTGTCAGTTTACCGTGATTTTGAAAATGACATAATAAGAAAAAGTAAGCATCGGCTCATAAGGGCCGGTGTTTTCTTTTTTGGAGATTTTTTTCAACTTTTGTTGAATTTTGGTTGAAGTTGAGTTGAACATAGAAGGGTATACTCATAACAGGAAAAGGAACAGCTCGAATTGTACCGGCTTATGAGCAGGTGCGGCGGGCAGACAGACAGAACATGCTATGTACATGTGGCGGGAAGAACATGCACATATGGCATAATGTCCTTATTCAGGGCAGGAGACGGCCGAATGGCCATCCATACCATGTGCGGGCTGTGCACATGGTATAAAGGTGCATGCATATAATGAAAAGTTTATGCATATATAGCGCAAAGTGCATCCGCCCGGCGGAGTGGGAACAGTTCAGACAGGGCACTGAACTGTTACGTGGAGTGAAATAAGGGGGTGGAAATTATGCTGTGGAGAATGGAATGGTGGAGCGGCGTGGAGTCCGGTATGGCCAGAAGTCTTCTGTATACAGGATTTGGCTATCTGTGCGGAAGTATTTTGTTTGCCCGCCTTTTCGGAATGCTTCTGCGGGGAAAAGATATAACACAGGAGAGCGTGGATGGGAATCCGGGAACCGCCAATGCCTTTCTGTACGGAGGATTTCTGTGCGGGATTCTGACCTTATGCGGGGATTTGCTGAAAGGGTTTCTTCCGGTGTGGATGTATTTGCGTCGGGCGCCGCTGTCTGCCTGTTCGGTGGCGCTGATTCCGGTGATGGCCGCGCCGGTGATAGGCCATCTCTTTCCTTTATTCGGGAGAATCAAGGGGGGAAAGGGAATTGCCGTTACCTTCGGATGCCTTCTGGGACTGGCGCCGGAACTTCGGCCGGTGCTGATTCTGGCTTTTGTATTTATATTCCTGTCAGCGGTGGTGAGGGTGACGCCTCATTATGACAGAACGATATGGACTTATCGATGCGCCGCCGCAGGCATGTTGTTTTTACTGGAAAACCGATATATTGCGGCAGCATTTCTGCTGATTTCGCTGGCAGTGAACGGCAGGATGCATCTGAGTGATGAAAAAAGAGAGAAATGTCAGGTGAAATTATTATGGATGCGTTGATTTTATCATGTGCCACAGGAGGCGGACATCATGTGGCGGCTAAGGCCATAGAGGAAGAACTGGTGCGCAGAGGGCATAATGTTGATATGCTGGACCCTTATACCCTGTCCGGGAAAAAGATGGATGAGAGAGTGGGAAACTGCTATATCAGCTGTGCCCAGAAAGCCCCCGCACTTTTCGGCACAATCTATCAGCTGGGCAATCTCTATCGGAGACTTCCGGTAAAGTCACCGGTTTACTGGGCCAACGGGATGATGGCGGACCATATGGCAGAGTATCTGGAAGAACATCCCTGTGATATCATTCTGACCACACACCTTTTTCCCGGAGAAATACTGACCCACTTAAAGCGGCGTGGTATGGCGCTGCCGAAGACCATTTTTGTTGCCACAGATTATACCTGTATCCCTTTTACGGAGGAAATCGACTGTGATTACTTTCTGGTACCCGCAGGTACGGAGCAGGAGTTTTATGCACGTGGAATTCCGGAGCAGAAGGTGATTCCCCTGGGAATTCCCGTAAGGCAGGGATTCCGGGAGGAGACGGGAAGGGAGCGGGCTGTGGAGAGACTGGGGCTTCCCGGGGAGAGACGCTACATTCTGCTGGCGGGAGGCAGTATAGGCGCGGGAAAGATGGTGCAGGCAGTCCGGATTCTGCGCAGATATCTGGCGGAGCATCCGGATACAACGTTGATTGTAATCTGCGGCACGAACAGAAGATTATACGAAGAACTGGAAAAACTGTATCGGGAAGAGCGACAGATTCTGCTTTTGAAAAAGACGGAATGTATGGCGGAATACATGAAAGCCTGTGACTGCTATCTGTCCAAGCCGGGCGGAATCTCTTCCACAGAGGCGGCTGTGGCCAATGTGCCTCTGATTCATATCTCACCGATTCCGGGATGTGAGACAAAAAATGAAGAATTTTTCTCCCGGCGCGGCATGAGTCTCTATGTGGCCGACCTGGAGAAGGGGCTTCTGCCGGCGATAGAACAGTTGAAAGATGTGGCGACAGTGAGGCGGATGAAGGCGGCGCAGAGAGAATTTATTGCTTCGGACGCCGCGGAAAAAACAGCGGATTTTATGGAAAAAAATGCAAAGCCGGCATTAATTTATACATTTTTTCTTGACACAGCACATGAAAGAACGATAAGATAAAGGAGATGAGTTGCGGATATAAGTAGATATTGGTTCTGCGGGAAGTTCGGCGGCAGATAAAGGAGGAAGTTTTATTGAAGAAAAATGAATTGTATTTGAATGATTATGCAAAGTTATGCAGAGAGGCTGACCACCTGGAGCCGGAAATGTTCGATAAATACGAAGTACAGCGGGGACTGCGTGACAAGAACGGAAACGGTGTGGTGACAGGCCTTACCAATATATCACGCATCGATGCTTTCAAGACGGTGGACGGGGTGAAGACGCCCTGCGAAGGTAAGTTGTGGTATCGGGGATATGACTGCATTGAGCTGGTGAAGGGATTTCGGGGAACCCGCTTTGGGTTCGAGGAGGCGGCATATCTGTTGCTGTTCGGCAATCTGCCCAATGAGAAGCAGTTGAAAGAATTCCGCGATATTCTGGCTGCCAACAGGACGCTGCCCACGAATTTCACCAGGGATGTCATCATGAAGGCGCCCAGCAGTGATATTATGAATTCACTGACCAGGAGCGTGCTGACGCTGGCTTCCTACGATAAAAACTGCAGTGACACTTCCGTGGAGAATGTTCTGCGTCAGTGTCTGAGCCTGATCAGCGTATTTCCAATGCTGGCGGTCTATGGATATCATTCGTACAATCATTACCAGAATGACGAGAGTATGTACATACACCGTCCCTCCAGAAAGCTGTCCACGGCGGAAAATCTGCTGATGATGCTCAGGCCGGACAAGAGTTACACAGAGTTGGAGGCAAGCGTGCTGGATATCGCCCTGGTTCTGCACATGGAACATGGCGGCGGTAATAACTCCACCTTCACCACCCGCGTGGTGACATCTTCCGGTTCGGATACTTATTCTGTCATCGCGGCGGCGCTGTCTTCTCTGAAGGGACCGAAGCATGGCGGTGCGAATATCAAGGTTGTGGAGATGATGCAGGATCTTGAGAGACATGTGTCCGACTGGGAAGACGAGGATGCGGTGCGGGATTACCTGAAGAAGATTCTGAATAAGGAAGCTTTTGACCGCAAGGGGCTGATCTATGGTATGGGCCACGCGGTATATTCTCTCTCCGACCCCAGAGCTCAGGTGTTCAAAGGATTTGTACACAGGCTGGCGGCGGCAAAGGGAAGAGAAAAGGATTTTGCACTTTACTCCATGATAGAGCGTATGGCGCCTGAAGTCATTGCGGAGAAAGCGCGGATTTACAAGGGTGTAAGCGCCAATGTGGACTTCTACAGCGGATTCGTGTACAGCATGCTGGAGATTCCGCTGGAAATGTTCACTCCCATATTTGCCAT
>JAAWLQ010000153.1 GCA_022797995.1 Lachnospiraceae bacterium | reverse complement strand
CTGGACTCCAGAGCATCCAAAAACCTTCTGGAAATCATGTCGAAAATGCATCAGGAAATGCACGCCACTATCCTCATGATAACTCATGATGCCTACAGCGCAGGCTATGCCACCCGGGTCCTTTTCCTGAAGGACGGGCGGCTTTTCAATGAACTGCTTCGGGGTGCAAGGTCGAGATCTGTCTTCTATCATGAAATTCTGGATGTACTGGGTCTGTTAGGAGGTGATATCAGTGATGTATATTAAGCTTTCTCTTCGCAATGCCAGGCGACAGGCCGGAGATTATCTGGTGTATTTCGTCACTGTGGTCCTGTCTGCCGCTCTCGTCCACGCCTTCAACGGACTGGTTTTCTCGGAAGAGCTTCGGAGCCTGTCTTCCTTTATGGAAAGCCTTCCTGCCTTTATCGTTTTCACCAGCGCCATGGTTGTGTGCGTGATCGGATGGCTGATACAGTACATTACTGTCTTCATGCTCTCTCGGCGCAGCAGGGAGTTAGGCACCTATATTCTCATCGGGCTTGAGAACAACCAGGTGGCAAGAATGTTTTTCCTGGAAAATCTGATCACCGGCGGAATTGCTCTGTTGGCAGGGCTTCTTCTGGGCACTCTGATTTTTCAGGTGCTGCGGGCCGTCACCCTCTCCCTTTTTCATGCTCCCTATACTTTCAGTCTGGCCCTGTCCCCAAGAGCAACGGCGCTGACTTTTGTCTATTTTGCCGTCATTTATCTGCTGGCTCTCCATAAGAGCCGGAAACGCATCAGAACCATGAAGATTCATGACCTGATTTATTATGAAAAGCAAAATGAAGCGGAGCTTGTGAAAAAAGGCCGCAACCGCAGGAGACTTTTTGCAGCCGCTGTCCTGTCCGGCATAGTCGGTATGCTTCTGCTGTTGACAGGAAGCCTGTCGCTGTGTCTCATTGGCACCGGTCTGCTTGTCTTCTTCCTGTACGGATTTTTCCTGAGCTTTTCCTCCGGGGTTCCCGCCTGGTTTGATAAGCGACCTGTGAGGAAATATACTTCCCACACTCTGCTTGTCTTCCGGACACTATGCGCAAAGCTTACCACCATGGGATTGACCATGGCCACCATCGCATTACTTTTTACGGTTACTCTGGTCAGCGAGGGCACCGCAATGCTCTTTGGCACTTTATTTGAAAATCGGGTGGAGGGAAGCACCTGTTTTGACATTTTTCTCGGCTCAGTGGCCTCTGAAAACCTGGAAGCCGAATTTGAAGAGGAAACTCACCCAACAGGGGAACCGAACTTCGCAAGATCGGGTCTTGAACCTTATCTGGAATACATCCGGCAGGACATTCCTCTGCGCGCTTCCATGCAGTATGATATTTATCGGGGGGAAAGTCTCCAGGTGACAGATTATATTCAGGGAAATGCAGAATATTATGGCTATTATAAATATGATCCACTCATGGCTTACAGCGATTACACCGCCCTGCGCGCCATGCTGGGATACAATCCGGTCACATTGGAACCGGGGCAGTATATCATCCACTGTATGCCCTATCTGGAAAACATCATGGAAGACTATGAACAGCCGGTATCGGTGGACGGGACAATGCTCACTCCCGGCGCTGTCTATACGGAGCATTTTACGCAAAAACTGTGGGACGGCAACGGGCGCGGTTTTGTACTGGTGGTTCCGGATGAATGCCTCGCTTCCCGGCCTGTAAGTCACAGTATCTATGCGGCTATGACCGTCGAACCGCTGACCCAGGCGCAGGATGACAGGCTGCGTGAAATCCATGAGTATCAGCAGGGCGGATCCGCCGGCCTGAACAGTTTTACTACCGGCGACTATACGCTGATGACCAGAACCTCTCTGGAAAGGGAGTATGCCTCCACGTCAGCCTGTACCATTTTCCCGCTGTACTATCTGGCGCTGGTTCTCACCATGGTATCCGCCACCATATTGACAGTACAGCAGCTCAGCGAAAGTGTACGATATCGCAGACAGTTTTCTCTGCTGGGAAAGCTGGGCATGGACAAAAGGGAAATGGAAACGGCGCTGCGCAGGCAGTTTACCATTTATTATGCCATGCCCGCCCTGCCGCCTCTGCTGATCAGTGTCCCCTTCCTCTGGAACATGGGGCATGCCTTCGAACCCGGCACCATAAACGGCCCCTGGCATCTGGCGGAAATCCTGGGGATTACGCTTGGACTGTTTTTCCTGATTTACTTTGTGTATATCCTGATAGCATATGGAAATCTGAAGAAAAACGTACTTGGCTGATACTGCTGATTTTCCTATTACTTCATATAGAATCCTATGATTTCCATATCAGCGTTGAAACTCACGGTATATGTGATTTTATTGTTCTCAAAGGACGCCACTGCGACGGCTACCGCGCAGTCCGCCCCGGACTGATCCTTCTGTCCTACTACGGCAATACTCTTATACTCCTGAAATTCTCCTGCCGCAGCCATCACATCTCCTGCTGCGGCAGCCAGAGCTTCCTCAGTGAGAGCTTCCTGCATCTCCTGACTCATCATTTCCATACACTCTTCATATTCTCCGGCAATCAGATGGTCCACCGCCTTCTGCACAGTCTCCTTTACCGTTGCCTCATCAAAACCGTCTGCCAGCTTTGTACTGCTGCAGCCCGTCAGCCAGAATGCCGCCAGAATCATAACCATTGCCATACAAATACTTTTTTTCATATTCCCTCCTGTCTGCCCGTCAATGCGGACCTGTCAATCTGTTTTCTATTTTCTATTTCCCGTCTGTCTTTTATAAATTCCGCCCATTCTGAACACTCTGCGCCTGCTCAGACAATGCACACTGAATTGCGCTCTATGCGGAATCTGCCTTACCCTTTCTGTGATAAACCCAGACACCAAGCATCAGCGTCAGGCTCCCACATAGTGCCGCATAAAACTCTATTCCCAGTATACCCACGCCAAATACCCGGGGCAAAATCACCACCGCCGCATCCAGTACCGTGTGTAGTGCCACCGCCAGGATCCAGTACCACAATGCCTTTCCCTCCCGCACACCGTACATAATCAGGAGCGAAGCCCCCACATGGAAAGCAACGGCAAAAATTCGCTCCGCCCCTGCTGTCAATATACTTCCCCAGTCCGCCGGAAATGATGTACCCTGCCCCCCAAGGGTCATCACCACTCCTGCAATCATATTGGGTCCCACCAGCAGCATGGCTTCTATCCCGCCGTGTCCCAGCCCAAAAGCCAGGCCATGTTCGAAGGACCGCTTTTCTTTCAGAAAGCATTTTACAGCGGCCCAGCGAGCGCTTTCCTCTGCCAGACCTGCGGTCACTCCCAGGAACAGACCATATCCCCAGGAATATAAGGGCAGCATGGAAAACCATGTAAACTGCGGAAGCACCAGCTGCAAAATCGGAATCCGGATAAGCAGCTGACTTACCACAAAGGCAAGCACTCCCCAGCAGAAAGCCTTTCCTGTTCCTTTTTTCTTCCGTACCAGCATAACCAGCCCTGCAACGGGCAGCCCATAACAGATTACAATTCCGATTACCAGACTGAATAGCAGCATGCTTTCACCCCCCTGTATGCCTTCATTTTAGAGTTTTCACGTCAAAAAAGCAATATGCCTTACCTAAGGTACAGCATATTGCTCCTAAAAGACAGGATCGCGCTCAGGAAGCCTCCGCCGTCAGCATCACCCGGACAGTAAACACACCTTCCTTCCAGTCAAACTGCACGTCGCCCCCATACTGCTTAACGGTCTGCCGTATAATTTTAAGTCCCAGTCCTTCATGGCCGGCCCGCCGGGAACGGAATAGCTCTGCATCCTTCACCGGTTCTCTGTCACAGCTGTTTTCCACGGTGACAGATAAGAACTCCCGCACCCTGTTTACCCGCAATTTCACATATCCGTCCCGGCTCTGTGCGGCAGCCGCCACAGCATTATCCAGCAGATTGGCAAACAATGCCGTCACATCCGTCTCCTTCATGAAGTCCAGAGACAGCTCCCCTACCTTAAAGTCCTCACGTATGCCCATCTGCCGCATTGTTCGGACCTTATCATTCAGAATGATATTCAGCAGTTTTTCCGAGGTGTAATACTTTTGCTGGAAACGATTCAGTATCCTGTGGATATCTCCCGCATACCCGGCCGCTTCCTGCGGATTACCCTCCCCATACAAAGCCTCCATGGCCTGAATGTGATTTCTGATATCATGAATCATCTTTCTGGATGCCTCGTATTTCTCTTCCTCCTGCTCGTAATACCGATGCTGCATTTCGGCCTGGGTACGATACAGATTTCTCTCATTTTCCAGTCTGTGATTCTCGCTCATCACATCCACCAGCACACAGAAATAGATATTCAGGCCAATCAGCAGAAGCAGATTCACCCCCAGCAAAAGCATACTGTATCTTGTGGGATAAATCTGCATTAAATACACCATACAATACATATTGAAGATAGAATAGAGCGGCAGCAAAACAGATATTGCCACCTGCCGCATGGTGATTCTCCGCCCTGCCTTTCGCCCCGCCACCAAAACAACCAGCATAATCACCATGAATTCTGCCAGCCTGGTACTTACCACCAGCAAAATATACTCCAGCTCCCGGGAATTCAGAGACAGGCTCCCCGCCAACGCCAGCGCCTGCATGCTCAGAAACATGAACACATCTGTCAGAAAAACTGCCGCAGACAGAATCAGATAATACAGGCAGTAAATCCAGGGTTTTTCAAATATCCACCGGGCCGTCAGACAAAACACAATCATGAAAAAAAGATTGACCCATGTATTTCCCAGCAAAGAAAAGGCCACCGTCACCGCCGTATATACCAGAATAACCGCAATCGAACGCCGGCTGATACCCTTCTGACCCGCCATCCGATAAGCCCCGTAAAACATGGCGCCAATGAGAAAAATACTGCCCATACAGGGAAGTCCAAAATAAATCAGGAATTCCATCCCATCCGTCCCCTTTCTCCCGCCAGATATTCGTTCAAAGCTCTTCGGAACTGTGCCGATTTCTTCTGAGA
The DNA here is from genome assembly GCA_022797995.1 of Lachnospiraceae bacterium. Classification (GTDB taxonomy): domain Bacteria; phylum Bacillota; class Clostridia; order Lachnospirales; family Lachnospiraceae; genus Acetatifactor. The sequence goes on along the minus strand of JAAWLQ010000153.1, from coordinate 3,703 downwards.
CAGAGGAATGACACTTCCATTTGTCAATGTGATTTCATATCCATGAATCCGCTGAACCGCATATAAATTCACAATGAAGCTTTTGTGGGGCACGGCAAATCCATAGCCTTCCATCTCCACGGCCAGCTCTGTAATCCGCCGCTTCAAATGCCAGCTCTGCTCTGCAGACCGCATCAGTACCAGCCGGTTCAGATATTCAAAGCAAAGAATGTCAGACGGCATAATGTGCACAATTCCTTCTTTCGACTGGAATTCCAGCTCAGGTTCCGGCCCGGCCAGCCCGTATGCGCAGGCCTCGTCCAGCTGCGCGTACAGTTCCTCCGCCTTCAGAGGCTTCAACAGATAGGCAAAGGCATGAACCCCGAAAGCAAAAATCGTATAGTCGCTGTAATTGGTGACATAAATCAGCTTTACTTCCTTATCCGCCTCCCGGATGCGCCGGGCAGTCTCTATTCCGTTCAAGCCGTCCATGTCGATGTCCAACAGCACAATATCATACTTTTTCCCGTCTTCCAGAAGCGCTTCCCCGCTGGTATACACTTCCACTGCCAGTTGAACCTTCCCATACCCTTTTAACAGCTCCAGCGTTTCCCCCAGAACTTTTTCATCATCGTCACAGACCGCTATTCTTATCATTTTCATCTCCCGGTCTCCCTGTTCTGCAAAACCTTGTCACTGATAATTCCTCTGCATTTTTTCGATAATCTCCCGCATTTCCTCCCGAATCTCCTGTGGCTCCAACAGCCGGACCTTATGGCCGAAAGCCAGAAGCCAGGAAATCAGATTTTCCTTATTCGTGTAATCCGCATGGAAAAGCAGCCTGCCGTCTTCCTGTTCTTCATAGCATCCCAGCCCATACTCCTCCACCAGCTTCCATTTACAATCTGCATCGAAAATTGCTTTTACCTGGATTTTCCCCGGGAAAATTCTGTCATCGTCCAAATCCGGCAGCTCTGCTTTCTGTTTCTCGAAGCTCTCTTCACACAGTTTCAGCTTTTCCATCCGATTCAGTTTGAACAGCCGAAAGTCTTCCCGCAGACAGCACCATCCCCACACATACCAGCTTGTCCACCGGAAGACCAGGTAATACGGTCGAATTCTCCTCATGCTCTCGCTTCCAGGCGCAAAATACAGGAATTCCAGCTCCCTGCAGTGGTCGATTCCATAGCGTATCCGCTCAATTTTAAAAGCCAACGCGTCCTTGTACCAGGAGGACAGGTCAATCAGAACAGACGGTCTCCCCTCTGTATTATCTTCCTCTGTAAAGTCAGAGGCCCCCACAAAAAGCTTTTCTTTCAGCCGGGCATAGCGTTTTGTTTTGTTGACGCTGTCCAGGCTTCCCAGCCCCGCCAGAATATCCTGCATTTCCTCCATGGTGAAAAGCGTTTTATCCATCTTATAATTTTCCATAATGGATATGCCGCCGCCTGTTCCCTGCCTGGTCACTATGGGAATCCCCGCCTTGCACAGGGCTTCAATGTCCCTGTTGACAGTGCGTCTGGACACCTCAAAGCGCTCTGCCAGGTATGGCGCGGTAACAGTATCCTTCTGCAATAAAATCGAAAGAATTCCAATCAAGCGGTCAACCTTCATAATTGCTCTCCAATCTCAGTCTGCATACCCCTGCCCTTTCTTACCTGGCAACACAATAAGAGGAAGTTCACCGTACAGCCTCATAAGCCGTATACTCGCGGTCATAATGATACCCCAGCTTTTGGGCCAGAGCTGCCGACCATTTATTCTGCGCATCCCAGCTGGGATACCAGCCTCTGTCCAGGCATTCCAGAATCAGCTTCGCTCCGCAGACAGTGGCAAGCCCTTTTCTGCGGTAGTCCTCCCGGGTATCAATCTCAATCTCAATTCCTCCCTGATAACCGGAATAGGAGGAAGCTCCGGAAACCGGTTCTCCATCCTTCAGAATCACTGCCCCAAGACCATACCTCCGATACAGCTCATAGCTGTCATACTGTGCCACCCAATCTCTGCACCATACAATCTCCCTGCAACGGTCAAACAACACCTCATCCATCATTTTCAGTTCATATCCATCCGGCAGCATGTCTGCCATCTCCTGCAATTTCTTCCTGTCAAATACGTCCGGTTCTTTCTTAATAGCATATCTGACTACCTTTTTTACCCGCTTTCCATAGCACTCTTCAATCAGATTTTCCCATTCTGCATTCTCTGGAACCAGAATCAGGAAGTCCCTGTGCTCCCACATTCTCTCATGGTTAACCAGTTCTCTGTTAGCCTTCCCTGCTAAAAAGCAGAAATCTCCCAGCACTGCTGCAGCGGCAACCGGCGTTTGTGCGGAATCTGCATATATTTTCCCCATCACCCCCTGAAGGCAGGACCATATCAGAGTCTCCTGCCATCCTTCAAACAACGGGGCTGCTTTTCCAGTGTCCTTCAGTTCAATCATTATCGTCATTTAATCCATGTCCTCAAAGCTTCCTCCGGCTTCTGAATATCCACCGGTTTGGAAATGTGTCCGTTCATCCCTGCCTCTTCCGCCTTCCTGATATCGTCGGCAAAGGCATCTGCCCTTTTCCTATCCTGCTCATCTCACCATTACCATTGCTTTATTTTTGCCCCCATAGACAGAATCATTTTACCAGACCTGAGAAAAAATTGAAATAGAGTTGTGCGAAAATGAACACAGAATTTTCATAGTTTGAACACGTTTTTTTCATGTCTTACTGGTATTGTTTTCCTGTAGATATATATCAATATATTTTCAGGAGGTTTTTATGATGAAGCAAAAAGTTCTTTTCAAATCCCGTAAGGCAATGATTGCCATTGCAATTCTGTTGGTTATTTTTACCGGTCTGTGTCTGTTTCGGCTGACGGTCCACGCAGCGGAAGGTTTCGACTTTTACACTGACAATCCGGGAATCCATGTAACCGCAGGAGATTCTCTCAGTTTCAACCTGCATCTGTCCGGGAGCAGCGCCGCCGGTTCCAATGTGGCATTGTCCGTAGCGTCCATGCCCGAAGGTTTCAGCGGTTACTTTAAAAATGGCAGCTACGAGGTCTCCAAAGTCCACGCGTCCGGAGATGCCGCCGACACCATAGCGACATTTCAGACAACCGTCCCTCCGGAAACCCCGGATGGCACCTATGAAATCATACTGCATGCCGCATCTGATACCGGTTATGAGGAAAATCTGACCATAGAGCTGACTGTCAGCGGTCTGGAGACCGGGGAAAGCAATTTCCATGTGGAATATCCTGACCAGGAAGGCGTCACCGGTACTTCCTTTTCCTATTCTACCACCATTGCCAACAATACATTAAACACACAGAATTATAATTTCTCTTCCAATGCGCCGGCAGGCTGGACAGTTGCCTTCAGCAGCGGTTCCACTCAGGTCTCCAGCCTGGAAATCGAATCCGGAAGCAGCGCTGGTGTAACAATCACGGTGACGCCGCCCGAAAAAGCGGAAGCCGGAGACTATACCATTGACTGCGCCGCCACTTCCGCCAGAGAACAGCTTTCCACAGCTCTGAACGTGAAAATCCTGGGCACCTATGACATGGAGCTCTCCACTGCTGACGGCAGGCTGTCTTTTGATGCCTATGCCAATAAACCGTCAGATGTTACTCTAAAGCTTACCAACCGCGGGAATATCCCTTTGGAGAATATCTCACTGGCTGCTTCTCTGCCCACAGGCTGGGAAGCAGAGTTCGATACTACCACCAT
>JAAWLQ010000152.1 GCA_022797995.1 Lachnospiraceae bacterium | reverse complement strand
TGGTCATCTCCCAGGTATCTATCACTTCCACCCGGTATCTGCCTTCCTCCGGCAGAGGCAGTTCTCCTATGGAGGTACATTCCCTTCCGTAATAGCGCAGATATACCTCCTGCCCGCAATACCCCATGCAGGGCCTGTGACGCAGGATAAAAGGAAGGATTCTCTCCGTGGGCATGTCGGAGAGTCCCCGGAGGAAAAAGTTATTCTTCTGCTCTTCCGACAGCCCTGTCCGCTTCAGCTCCTCAATCATTTCCACCGTCAGGCTTCCCAGACCTTCGTTCCACGCTTCCAGCGGCCCGGGAAAGCTCTCCACAAGCTCCCGCAGAAAGGCGATTCGGGCCGGGCTCTCCCCTTTCAGCACACCGCCCCTGGCCCACCACAGCACCTCGTCATCACTGTAGTAGGTTTCCCCATGAGTGCAGTATCCGCCGTAAACCACAGCTGTCCAGAATTTGTGCGTCATCTCCCGGGCGGACAGGTTTCCCCAGCTATGTATGATATTTCCCTCGTATCTGCACTCATCGAACACCACAGGCTTCTGATATTTTCGCTGCAGTTCCGGCACCTGGTCCACATTTACATCCTGGATGCAGCAATGGGTGATCTCCGGCTGGGAGAAATCCCAGTACTGAAAACAGTTGTGATTGCTCAGCAGATGATGATAAATGTCCTGTTCCGCCACAAAACGAGTCATTTCCTCCCAGTCCTGAACCGTATAATTCCTCATCAGGTCATACTCGTTTGCCATGCTCCACCACAGGTTGGGGAACGCACTTAGCCTGCGCAGCAGATAGTCCAGGTAAACCAGGCTCTCCTCCCTGCCAAAATTCGCAAACCCCCAGCGGTCATAGGGATGGAACAGAATCAGGTCTCCCTGAATTCCCATGGCGTCCAGCTGTCGGATGCGCTCTTCCAACGCCTCCCAGTAGGCAAAACAGGGTCTATGAACATCCCATTTTCCCTCTGCTTTCTCAAAAGGAAAATACTCCGGCTCGTTATGGTTAAAGTCATAATGCTTTGGGAACACGCAAAAACGCACTTTATTAAACGGAGCATTTCTCAGGCTTTCCATTGTGGTATCCACCAACTGTTTTTCCTGATGCACCAACGCATAGATTGTGGTGCCGAAGGGCCGATACCAGGTTCCGTCCGCATATTGAAAATGCAGGCCTTTTGCACGTACAATTCCATGACTTCCGGTTCCGCCCTCTCCCCCTGCCGCAGGCTCGCAGATTTCCTGCCCCTTTCCTTCCACAGCGCCGGAAACCTTCCATTCATATGTCCCCGGCTCCTCCGGATAAAAGCGCACCTTATACTGCCCCTGTCCGGCGTAGAAGCCTTTCACCTCGGCCGCTTTGCCTTCCGATATAAATTTTGCCCTTATATCTGCCTGCGTCCGGGAACCCTCCGGCTCCTTCCCCTGAAAAGTAAGTTCGAACATTTCGTATTGCTTCATTCTTTTCTACCTCCTACCTTATGCCATCAGGAATCCATTCCCGCTTCCGGTCCGTCCTCTGCGGCTGCCAGCTTTGCGTGTTCCTGCCTCCATTGCCTCAGCAGATTATGCAGGTTTTCTCCAACCCCTCAAACAGGCCTCTGCGCCCGGCATACTCCCCGTTAATCCATGTTTCTAAACCATATCATAGCACATGGCAGCCGACTTTACACTACTTTTTCCGGAAGATTTAATAACCGCAAAAAAGTCCGCCTCAGACTCAGGCGGACTGGTTTCCTCATAGAATTCATCCTGGCAGAACAATTTCTCACCAGATAACCCGTGGATACAATTCCCTTCTAAAAATATTGCTGCAGAACAGCCATGTTGAGTACAATGTTTAAAATGAAAAGTACCAATGTAATGCACATCGCCACAATGCAGAGCACTTTCCCGGCAACAGCCAGCCCCGCCTTGCTGGAGCCTGCTCCCATCCTCGCCCTGGAGAATCCCAGACAGCCGAATATGACACAGAAAATCGGAGACCAGCACAGCACCAGCGCTATAATGCCAAGCACCAATGCCCAGGTGGCCTGACTTGAATTGTCAACCGTCTGCACCGGCACCACATTGGGCATCTGTCCCTGGAATCCCTGACTGCCATCCTGCACGCCCATGCCTCCCTGCGGCGGCAGTGGCTGCTGAAGCACCGTAATCAGCTGCGTCAGATTATTCTTGTAGGGCTTTTTCTGCAGAGAGCCCACAAAACCATCCAGCCCCCACTCTCCGCCGAAGCTTCCTTTCATCCACGCTTCCAGATGCAGCACGCCGTCTGTATAGGACCACTTCAGGAACTTATAACCCTCCATCATGGCATCCCCGGCTCTATAGGCCGGCTCTCCCTTCCAGTCCGACATGGAAAATCCGTTCTTCTGCAGATAATCGTTCATGATAAAAGAAACGAAATCCGCAGGCTTGTTCAAAGTCACATTTTGAATGTACCTTGCCATTTTGCCCCCTCTCTACACTGCCTTTCAGAAACTCTGAAAAGCAGTTTCCATAGTTCCTGAGAGGCAACTGTACGCGTCATTCATACATTTATCTGACTGTCCTGCCCTTAGGATAGCATACCTTAAGCGTAAATACAATGCCTTTTCCACAAGGATATCCCTATAGCCGTCTCCTGCTATTACCTCAGAATGTTCCCATCTTTATCATAGGTATGATCTATTATAAGATGCCCATCTTCAGCTCTGTAAGTAGTCCACCCTGTTATCTCTCCATTGGCATCGTAGGATATACTTTTCTTCATCTTTCCTTCATTGTCATATTCATATTCCTTCCAGTTTGTTATCTCGCCGCTCTCATAATAAGTATCTTTGACATGCTTTCCGCTATTGTCGTACTCCTCAATCAGGCGGATACTTCCGTCCCCGTTATAACGGGTCAGCCGTTTTCCGTTACTGTCATATTCCTGTGTTGACCACATTTTTACTGTGCCGTCAGCGTTATAGGAAGTCACTTTTTTCCAGTTTCCGGCATTGTCATATTCACGGATTGACCAGCCGTCCACCTTATCATTTATATCATAGGATGTGTCCCTAATCAGCTTTCCGGCACTGTTATACGTATACCTGTGAAGATATTTTCTGGTGCCGTCGGCATTATAGCCCGTAGCACTTAAGCAGTTTCCGGCACTGTTATATTCATAAATACACCACCCGGCACCGTAATCGAGCTCTTCCCGTTCTGTGCGCACCACTTCATCAGATGCCGGCTGCTGTGCAGTCTGTTCGTCCTGTTGTCTTCTGGCAGCTTCCTCTGCCTCCTTTTCTGCCGATACGATATTCTCGTCCCTTGCCTCACGGTTTTCCACTGCCCCGAAAATCTGATAATGCTGCCACAGAGCCAGCACATCCTCTCCGTAAGCTTCCTGCAGATCTGTATACCTGTCCGCATAGTCAAGAGGGCTGAAGCCCGTTCCGGAATCTCTTCTTTCCTTTGCTCCAAAAGTCAGATAATGCTCCAGGTAAGCATCCCAGTTGTCACCGAAGGCTGCATCCAGATCTTCATATGTCTCCCGATACTTCACAATGTCAAGCATTCCGTTCATGTTCCTTGCTTCTTTCAGTCCATAGGTCATGAAATGATTCCACAATGCCTCTCTGTCATAGCCAAAGGCTTCCTTCAGATCCTCGTTTGAATCCGCATAGTAATGCTCGTCAAAGACATCCTTCAGCGTCGCCGCATTGACCTGAACACTGCCTCCGTATATCAGACAGGCCGCAAGTCCCATTGCTGCAATACGCCTCACTCCAACTGTTCCTTTCATCCTGCTATATCCTCCTCGTATTCTGCCATATCCGCACTGCATGGCTGTTTTATATAACCTGATTCTACCCCCCGATGAACTTTGTCAATCACATTTTCAGTCTTGTCCTGTATCTTCACCCTCCCCCAATCAGCACCTGGCTTCCCTCAAAGGCAAATCCGTACTTCCTGATCTGACCGGGCTCTATCCCTCTGCTTAACAGCATAGTTTCATACCGTTTCTCCTCAATCTGCCGCAGCGCGGCCTTTACTCCATCTTCCAGAGTTTCTCCTCTTTTTGCGTGGACTACCTTGAATTCGATAATAAATGTGGCATCTCCCGCCCGCTTCGGTTCTATCATGATATCATACCGTCCCAAGCAAGCGCAGCTTGCTTTCCGCTCCTCTCTCTCCATCAAAACAGCAATATCGTCTGTTTTTTATCATAACACAAAACAACCATCTTTACACTACTTTTTCCTTCAGTCAAACAAAATCTCCTCCACCGTCACAAAGGTATACCCCTCCTCCAACAACGCATCGATGGCCTTCAGCGCCGCCGTCACGCTAGTGTCATAATAATCATGCATCAGAATAATGTCGTTCTCCCCGGTCTTACTGAGAATCTTCTCCGTAATCCGCCCCACATTCTGGGAACTCCAGTCCAACGGGTCCACCGTCCAGAGTACCGGGAACATGTTCAGCTCCTTCTCGAAGCTTTTGTCCCACGACCCATAGGGAGGCCGTACATACTGTACCTCCTCCCCTGTAATCTCTTTCAGGATTTCATTTGTTTTAATCAACTCCTCCTTAAAGGTTTCCCGGTTATTCTTCGTCAGCTGAATGTGGCTGTATGTATGATTTCCAATTAAATGGCCTTCATTGAACATCCTTTCAATAATATCCGGATGTAATTCCGCATGTTCTCCAGTGACGAAGAATGTGGCATGTATCCCCCGCTCCTTCAGCCCATCTAAAAGCTGCTCCGTATAGCTGGGATGCGGGCCGTCGTCAAAGGTAATCGCGATCTTCTTTACATCCTCCGGCTCCAGATTCTCCCCTTCCTCCACAATATGCACCATTCCGCTGTCCGTTGCCACCGCCGTGCCCCGCAATCCGTACATCCCCAAAAAAAGCAACCCTGCCATCACATCAAACAGCAGGATTGCCATCGTCGTTTTCTTCATATCAGACCCCTGCATCTGTCATCCTCTCAATGCAGTATATGCGTCCGGAAATGCAGATATCCGCTCACCTTATCCCGAATCCGAATTTCTCTGTCAAAAGGGGTGTATGCGGTCAGATACAGTGTGGCGGCGCCGGGTGTCTTCGCCTCGCTGTCCTCCTTGCCCTCGGTAAAGTGATGTTCCCCGAAACAGGGACCAACCACCAAAGTATCCCTGCCGTTTCCCACTTCCGTGTAGCCTTTTTTCACCACAATCACCTCGCTGCCTGTCAGTGGCAGGTCCACATACTCGTTGCTCAGGAAGTCCACGCCGGAGAAAGCGAGCTCGATTCTCCATGGTGCACCCTCCACGCCGGAGGTCTTCACCCGCACGTCCAGTCCATTCTCCACTTCCTTCACCCACACATCAATCTGCATATCTGGCCCCGTCTTCTTCTCCCGGGAAGCATTGTCCATCTTCCACCAGTCGCTGGTAGAAGGCTTTTCGGCAAAGGGCAGATAGTACCAGCCTCTCATGGTCTGGCTTAGGTGATACTCTCCCCGGGACACCCTCTCCATCTGTTCGCCGCGAAAAGCCCGATGCTCGCAGAAGCTTCCGGCCACCTTCATCTCCAGCTTCATGCTTCCGTTGTGAAGATACAGGAAATTGGATTTCCCGCTCATCACCGTATAGGTGAACCTCCCCTGCTGCCCTCTGGCAATACCGGATTCCTGATAGAATCTCTCAAAATCAGTTCTGTGATAACTCCCCTCAACCTCCAGCTTCCGATATTCCGGATGCAGCATGAACCAGATCAGGAAATCAGGGGAATTGATATGGTGTCTGTCCACAATTTCAAAAATGGTATTGCACATCTGCAGGAATTCCGGAATGTCATATTTCATTCCCATTTTCAGGTATTCTATATAGTAATCCCCCGGAAATACCAGCCTGTCCTTGTCAAAGCGGGTGGAATTGGCGGTAAAGATGCTGTCATCCGGCTCCCAGTAGGTCAGCATCATCCGCAGGTTGCGGATGGCATTCTGTTCATAGGAAGGATCGCCTGTGGCCTCCGACAGCAGGATCATGGCATCATTGTTAATCCGATTATAATTTCCGGCCGACTTCTCTGCGAACTCCCCGTCTTCGTTACAGTCAATTCCCTCGTTCAGATAGGTGAGAGCTGCCTCCTCCATCTCCTCACAGTGGAACAATCTGCCGCAGCTCATCAGCACGGACGCTATGGCCCAGCGGTGATTCGGCGTATGGAAGCCACCCTGTAAAAGTCCGTATGCCCCCCGGCGTACGATTCCTTCCATTTTCTCCAGGATACCGCTTTCTTCGGCGGTCAACTCCGTCCCCGTTTCTCCCTCCTGTCTGCCCTTCAGATATTGGTATACAGGCAGTAGCTTTTTGATGCAGAAAGCCGTGTCGGGAGCGGAGAAGAAATTGCAGGTGATATAATCGAACAACCCGTTCTCATGCTGCACTCCGACCACGTAATCCAGCCCTGCCATGATGCTGTCAAGCACTCTCCCGTCCCGGTAAAAACAGGTATCCTCATTACAATATGCCGCCACCATACTGGCAATTCGGTAAATAGCATATTTCGCCTGGACGATTCCCGTGGGGTCCGCAAATCCTCCGTACCTCGGGTTCTCTCTGTCCGTTACCTGAATCTGCAGGGACTTCACCACCCTGTCCTGGGTGTCCTGAATCATTTTCTGATAATGCTTCTCCATAACTTACCTCTTTTTCATTACTCCCTTTTGGGAAAAGTGTTCCTAATGCATAAAACGGATCTGTAAATTGGAATTACTCATCTTTTGGTCTGGGACCATTTGGAAGAGGTTTTCCGTTTTCATCTCGGTTAATAGGAGTTGCTTTAAGATGAAACTGTATGCACCCATCAGCACATGGTAGATTCATTTCATATTTTTCTTTTTCACCTCTGTATGTAAAATCACCACCGCATCTAATAACTTCACACCATGTATATACTTGTATCATTGTTTTAGGACACATTCCGGCAGGACATTCATATGAAAAGACGAATCTGTCTCCTTTTTCCAATCCAAGCCGACAGTGCCCTGCTTTTCCCTCTATTGCCGTTAATTCAAACTGCCAATCTTCGGTACACCATTTTTGCATATCAATAACCTCCACAATTAATATATATCCTTCTGGCAAAAATCACCCTCACTCTTCACAGAGTCTCAGCTTCGCAGCACCGATTATCCCCGCATCATTGTCCAGCTTTGCTACCGTCAGCTCCGTGTTCTCCGCAGAATCTCTGGAATAAATCTTCTCCCGCACCCTCTCCCGAAGCAGCGGCATCAGGATATCTCCCGATTTGCTGACGCCTCCTCCGATGCACAGCACCTCCGGCTGTAATATATTGATGATATTGGCAAGACCCTCGCTTAAGTACTCCGCGTATTTCCTCACCACTTTTATAGCCGTCTTATCCCCCTGTCTGTACGCGTCAAAGACCAGTTTGGCATTCATGTTCCCCTGATTTTCACGACACAGTGCCCAGAGAAGGCTGTTTTCCTTCTTGTCCATGGCTTTCCTTGCTCTGGCGATCAGCGCCTCGGCGGAGGCATAGGCCTCCAGACAACCCCGCCTGCCGCAATTACAGGGAATCCCATTATAACGGATGGTCATATGCCCCAGCTCCCCGGCGGCATAATTGACGCCCCGCAGGATTTTGCCATCCAGAATGATACCGCCGCCCACTCCTGTTCCCAGCGTCACCATGAGAAAGGAATCCGGCTTTTTGTCCAGGACAAGGTACTCCCCCCAGGCCGCCGCGTTGGCGTCATTCTCGAAAAATATCTTTTTGGAGGTCTGACTCTGCAGAAGCTCCCTGAGATTTCCCTGGCAGAAAGGCAGATTGTTGGCATACTCTATCCTTCCAGTCCTGCCGTTTGCAGTCCCGGGCACTCCCACGCCGATGGTCTGTATTTCGGAGGCTTTTATTCCATTCTCCTTCATGAGCTCCCTCACCAGCCGCATCAGGACTTTTGCCATGGTTCCGGCTGTCAATTCTCTGTCCGTGGCAATGTTTCTTTCTGCAACGAGCCTGCACGCATCATCCACCAGACCGGCGGTTATGCCGGTACCTCCCACGTCAATTCCGATATCATACATTTCTTTCTACCCCATTTGCCTTTCCATGTATTCGAAGCAACCCTATACTTCAAGCAAAATCGTCCTGATTTCAAAGGAGCGGAACCGCAGTTGCAGCTTTCCTGCCTCGAGCGCCAGCTCCTCCTCCGTCTCCTCCAGCATATTACAGGCAAAAGCCCGCTTTACACATTCCGGAACAGTAAGCAGCGTCTCTCCGGCACAGCCCTTTGTCTCATAGAGCCGGAGCACCACGCCGTTTTTCCGGTCGAAGGCCGGCTTGCAGGTCTCCAGAATCACATGGCCGCCCTCCAGATGGAAGAAGGAAATCGCCTTCTCCACAGAATCCAACCCGATATTCCCTGTGGAAGCTCTCTCAAAAACCCCCTCAGAAACTGTCTCGAAAGTCTCTGTAGAAGCAGTTCTTAATGCCCCTGGAGAAAACGTCCCGCAAGCTTTCGTAAAGTTCTCTCCGGAAATAGCTCCGCCAGCTCCCGGTCTCACAGTCCCGCCAAATCCTGCAACCGTAACCTTCACATTGCACTCATAGGCTTCCTCCGTCACCCTGCTGTGTACAAAAGGCCCGGAAAAAGGCATGACAGAATAGGTAAAACGCTGGATTCCTCTGTCCGCCGTCATATCCGGCATCACAGGGGCCCGCAGCA
>JAAWLQ010000151.1 GCA_022797995.1 Lachnospiraceae bacterium | reverse complement strand
TTTTCACTATAGTGAAAAATTTCAAAAATGTCAAGAAAATCTTTCACTATACTGAAAGATTTTCTTGACATACATAAAATCTTTCACTAGAATATAAGTTGAGGTGAGCTTATGATATATAGAGAACATTACATTAAACCTATTCGAGAATTTTATGACTCCGATTTAATTAAAATTATTACAGGTATACGCCGTTCCGGCAAGTCCATATTATTAGAACAAATTATGCAGGAAATTCAGAAGCGAACCGATAATATTATCTTTATGAATTTTGAAGATAAACGGGTAACAGCGAATATTTCAAACGCGGACATGCTGATCGAATATGTGGAGAAGCATCGGAAGAAGGGAAAATGTTATCTTTTTTTTGACGAAATTCAGGTTTTGGACCGTTGGCAGGATGCCTGCAGGACACTTCGTCTTTACGAATGTTCCCTTTTTATTACAGGTTCCAATTCAAAGCTGTTATCAGGAGAATTTACGAAAGAATTAAGCGGAAGATATGTTTCCTTTCGTATACGTCCCTTCGTTTATAAGGAAATTCTGGAATATGCCCGAGAACTCGGCAGACAGATTTCCATTACTGACTATCTGATTTGGGGCGGTTTTCCCCAGCGAATTGAATTCAACAATCCTGATGCACAAATCCGATATCTGAACGATCTGGATGATACCATTGTCATGAATGATTTAATGCGGCGATACAGGATCCGCAAAGAAAGCCTGTTCCGAAATCTTGTTAATTTCGTTTTACGCTCGAACAGCAGAATTATTTCCGCGAAATCCATTCACGACTATATCAAAAGGGAGCACGAATCATGTTCGGTAAACACAATTATGAAATATCTCGGCTACCTGGAAGAGGCCTATATTATTGAATCAGCAAAACGATACTCAACAAAAACCAAAAGAGAGCTCAGTTATTATGCAAAAATATACAATGCAGACGTAGCTCTTAATTCCCTGCGGTGTATGGACAATCGATTTGATCTTACACACAATCTGGAAAATGTCATATATAATGAGCTCCTTTATATGGGCTACAAAATATGGGTATATGACAATGCGGGAAAAGAAATTGATTTTTTGGCACAACGGGACAACAAAAAATATTTTATTCAGGTCGCATACAGTGTGGCCGAGGAGAAGGCATACACCCGGGAAATGGAAGCATTTATCGGCACGGACAACCTGTCACAAAAAATTCTGATTACAAATGATGATATTGATTACTCAACAAGCATTGTACGGCATATTAAATTGAAAGATTTCCTGTTGATGAATGATTTAGATGAAATCATAAAACCCTCCCAACTCACATAAATCATTTCGAATATCTCTCAATCCTGCACGTATGCCGTCTATTTCCCGCAGGCGCATCCTTCGAATAGCTGATTCCCACCAGAAGGATCTCCCCGCCATATTCCCTGACTGCCTCCGGATACCGTCTGTCCAGGATTTGCTCGATGGCCCCTTCCGTCGAATTATTCCATTTCAGTTCCACGACCAGAAGCGGCAGTATGGAATCCTTCTTCGGAAAGTAGACGATATCCGCGTAACCGGAGCCGGCCGGCAGCTCCTCGAACATCAGATATTCGTCCCCATAGCTGAAATAAGCCCGCTTGATTACGCTCCGCAAAGCCTGCTCATTGTTGTAATACAGCGGCGATTCCTCCTCATGAATCTTCTCCAGCTGTCTTGCCACAGCCTCCTCGTCCCCACGGACCGTATCCAGAATGAGCTGTTCGCTTTCCCGCACCCGTCTGATGGTGTCGTCCCGTTTTACCTGCCGGATGGCTCTGGCGAATTCCTGACGGATCTCCTGGTTCGGGATATGGGCTTTCTGCGTCTCCTCGTCATAGGTCAGATATCCCAGATGAATCAGCAGTGTCAGCACATCGTCTCTGTCCCGAAAAGTCACCAGATCGTTTGCAAATCCAATCGTGTCCACCTTTGTCTCCACGCCGCCCAAAAGCTCTGTGATCGTCCTGCCCATTCCGTCAAAGTCAAGGCTGATGTACCCCATCAAACTGTCTGCCGCGGAAGTCTGGGTCCAGTAAGAATCGAACGCATCGTTCCGGATGGCTTCCATGACGGAATTTGGATTATAGACAGACTCCATGCTCTGAAATGCATAACCGTCATACCATTGTTTCATTTTCTCGAAATTACTGCCATGATCGTTGCAGAGTTTCCTGACCTCATCCTCCGTAAAACCCACATATCTTCCGAACTGTCTGGGTTTCACCATGGTAAATTCTTTAAAATCCGATATGGCCGACTGGGAGCCATCCTTTTTTATGGGAAGGATACCGGTCATGTAGGCCGCCGCAAATATTTTATCCGTCATTCCGCTGTTTTTGAACAAAGATCGCAGGAACTCCAGATATTTTCTCTGCAGGTCAGGCCGACCCGCCGCTTCCCTGATGGGAGCGTCCCATTCGTCGATGATCATGATGAATTTATTTCCGGCCGCTTCCGCCGCGTTGGCCAGCGTGGCCGCAAAGCCCTCCGCAGTCTTCATGCCCGGATAGGTTTCTGTCAGCTCCCTGGTGACATTCCTTTGAATATAAGGCACCACATCTGTGATAGACGCTCCCCCGATGGCCTCTGTCATGTCCACGTAAATCACATCGTACCGGTTCAGATGCTCCCGATACTGTGCGTCGCCGGCAATCTCCAAATCGTCAAAAAGTGCCGCCGAATCGCAGGTCTTGTCATAATAAGCACACAGCATTTTAGCCGCAAAGGATTTTCCGAATCGCCTGGGCCTGCTGATACAGGTCAGACGTCTCGGCGTGTCGATGGTTCCGTTGATCAGGCTGATCAGACCGGATTTATCCACATAGATGTCATTTTTTATTCCCGCAAAGCCCATATTTCCCGGATTTAAATAGTTTCCCATATTACTTTTCCCTCCCTGTTTTCCAGCCCCTGTCGGCAGACCCGCAATTTTTTCAATCCTCACCGACAGATTTTTAAATCTCACCTTTACGGAGGAGCTTGATATATGGTTTTATACGATCTGCAGATTTCCACTTTCCACTTTCCATCTTCCATCTTCCATAGCATATACTGTCATATTGCATGTTTATCAGCGTGTTTATTATCGAAAATATATTCTTATTATACACCCGCTTTTCTCATTTCACAATCCAATATTTGAAATCCGAAGTAACAGTTCAGAACATGTCAGAATACATTTTCCAAAAAATACTTGCCCTCATCCCCTGTCCAAAAGTATAATAATTGAGAAATCAGTTTTCTTACAGAAAGGGTACAACTGTATATTGGAAATAACCACATGAAAAATAGTAGAAAACAACAGAAAGAACCACAGGCGAACCATCCTGCAAACCAGCACAATCCAGTACACGCGCCCCTCCCGGGTCTGGGCCTTCGAAGTATGAAAACGGCTCTGGCAACAATGCTCACCGCGCTGCTCTATGCCTTCCTGCCGGACAGCAACCCCACCTTCGCCTGTATCGGCGCCGTCTTCGGCATGGGAGCGGATATGGAAGAATCCCGCCGCAGCGGCGGGAACCGATTCTTCGGGACGGTCATAGGTGGTTTTATCGGTCTCGGACTATACTGGCTGGAGCATCTGATATTTCCGGAAGGCTGCTACTGGCTGCGTCTCCCGCTGATTTTTACCGGCATTGTCATTCTGATAGCCCTCTGCGTGCTGTTCCGCTGGCCTGGCGGCGTACAGCCGGGCGGAGTGGTATTGTGCATTATCCTGTTCAACACGCCGGCACACCACATTGACTATGCCATTCACCGCATGATTGACACCGGCATTGGCGTGCTCATTGCACTGGCTGTAAATTACCTGCTTCCCCGAAGCAGGATGGAACACTGGTTTCATCTAAAGTAGCATTCCACCCCACTCCACCAGAGCGGTCCCCTGGTGAACGGCCGGGACAATCTCCGGCCGGGGAGGTGCAGTGCTGTCCTCCTCTGCCTCCTGGAAGCAGAACCACAGACGAAAATAATGCTCTATGTCTGTGCCGCTGATTTCCAGTGGCATTGCCCTGTCCACAGTCTCTGTGGCCTGGGGATACATGAGATATGCCTTTCCCTGGTCCAGCATCTCATCCCAGAATTCCGTGAAATCCTGAATTTCCTGCCCGTTCAGCCCATAAGCAAGGAGAATCTCTTCCAGCTGCGCCACCCGGTTCCACGGCTGCACCAGGAATCCTTCCTCCTGCTGATACATTCCGGGAATTGTCACAGACTCATAGAACAGATAAGGATACCCTGCCTCACCGTTCACTGTCAGCTTTCCGTCCCGGGCGATCTCCACATTCCAGCTGTCCTTATATTCCGGCAGCGATTTCGTCAGAAGCTCCGGCTCTTTGAATGTGAATTCAAAAGCCGTTCCCGCCTCCCCATAGAGATAGATATTCGGTTTATAGCAGTTGATGCCACTGCCCATGCGGATCTGCATATAGTCCACATCCCTGCCGCCCACGGTCTCATTGCCATCCTTCGAAGACAGAGCATCCGCAAAGGACTTCATCCATTCTGCTCCTTCCGTGGCTTCGCCTCCCAGGATACTTTCTATCAATTCCTCCTGAGACTCTGCGATCAGATCGGAGATACGTCCATCGGAAAGTGCCGCCCCGTCTTTCGTCCGCTCCGAATGAAGCGAAATTCTGTCCCGAAGAGTTGTGTCTGTGCCGTCCAGGGACAGAGCCTGTATTTCCTCCAATGCCTGGCTGACAGAACTTCCCGGTCTGCCCCCGGCGGAGAAATCCAGTCCCGAATCCTCCAGGATTCTCTTCCGCAGGTCCTCATCCTGTTCCAGCTCCTCCCGCACGAAAGGCAGCACATCCTCCTCCGTAAAAGGCTCCACGTGAATATCCGCCCCGCCATCTTCCGTAAAGGTCAGCTCGGCCATCTCGCCCCCGGAAACGGAAGCCGTCATCTTCTGCCCCTCCCCGGAAGCAGCTATACTGCACTCCACGGTTCCCTCCAGAATGTAAACCTTCATTTCCTTTTCATCCGACGCCTCCACCCAGCCACAGGTCCCGCGGATTCCCACTGCCATGGTGGATGTGCGGATATTCAGCGTCTCATCCTCCTCCAGAGGCTCCGTGACATGAAAGTAAAGCTTCCCCTGATTCACAAGGATTTCCAGATCTTTCCCGTTTTTTGTGATTTCTATCTGGCTGGAAGCATCCAGCTTGGCCAGCTTCACATTGTCCAGATTCATCCAGGCATGGCTTCTCTTCCGGGTCGACACTTCATATCCGCTGTATAGCTTCATGCCCTCCTGCGGCGGAAGAGACTCTCCCTCTTCGTTCAGAATTCCCACGCTTCCTTCCGTCTTCTTCAGCTGTATGTCCGTGGCTTTATTACTGCTGCAGGCCGTACACAGCAGACTCACTGCCAGCAGCAAAAGGCATCCCCGCCGAATTTTCTCTGTTCTCTTCCCTCTCATCCGCATACTCCTCACCTGCATCCTGTCTGAATTCCGGAACTTTTTAAGTCCGCATCCCCGTCGTCGGTAACAGGCTTCTCTCCATTTTCCAGATACCACTCTATGTAAGCTTCCTTTTTGTCATCCACGCCCTGCTTTTTTGCTTCTTCGAAATACTGCCCGGCCTCCCGGGTTCTCCCCTGCTCCTGGCAGATTACCCCCAGGTAATAGCAGGAAAGCGCCTCTTTCTCATTGAGCCGAAGAGCCCGGCGGAAATAGTACTCCGCACTGTCATAAGCGCCTGCCCCCAGTCTGACCAGCCCCGCCATATACTGCATATATCCGTCCTCCGGCAGTTCTTCCGCCCCGGACAGATACAGATTCTCCAGCTCCTTTTCCGTGCCCTCCACCGCGTATATTCTTTCCATATACCCGTACCAGCGCCGATCCTTCTGGTCCTGCACCTTATTCACACAGCGCAGGGCCTCGCCGTATTCATCCACGGACAGCCATCCTTCCGCCCGCACATAAAGCGACCTGTCAGTAAGCCCGTATTCGGCGTCCAGTTCATCCAGAAGTCCGATTCCCTCGTCCAGCTCTCCCCGTTCTACTTTCTCCGCCGCCTGGCAGAGCTTCTCATTATACTCTCCAATGCCGCCCTCCGCCGACTGTCCCATGAAAAGGCAGAAGACCAGGCACAGCACCGCCAACGGACACATCCATACTCTCTTTCTGCCCTTGAGGATCAGGCTCAGCCCCGCCCCGGCCAGCGCAGCCAGAAGCAACAGCCCGCAGAACAGACCGTTTCCGCCAAGCCAGAACAGCCCGAACAAAGCAATCAGAAGAAAAACCACAAAAAATGCCCCCATACCGTCACCTCCCCAGCTTCTTTCCCAGCATACTCAACAGATTCTTGTTATGTATGGAAATTCCGTACACGTCATTTCCATGATCCTGATAGGGCAGCATTTCCTCCACTCTCCTGGAATAAAGCCATGCGTTCTCGTAATCCTCCAGCGCATCATAGGTATTTGCCATGGAAAAATACAGAGCCGGCGCTACGCCGCCGCAGTCTTCCGCCTTCCGGAAGAATTCCAGCGCCCTCTCGAATTCCTTGCCGCTGAAGGCGATGGTTCCCCGGAGATACCATGCCATTGGCAGGTCCTCCCTTATTTCCAGTATATTTTCCACCGCTGCTTCCGCCGCTTCATAATCCTTCTTCATAAAGCACTGATAGACGGCTGTCATATAATCCCAGAGAAGCCCGTGGGACTGTACCGCCTGAATCTGCTCCTCGCTCAGCGACGGATATACCAGCCATTGATAATCCGTCCAGCCGGAGCTGTCCTGCATTGCAAAATACTGAGCGCAGATATAGAGGCAGTTCTCCGCCGCCGGGTCTGCTCTGTTGCTCCGGTTGGCAAGCAGATCTCCCATCCTTCCCGCCGCTTCCAGCGCATCCTCCACATTCCCTGCCTTCAGAGAGGCCACCGCCGCCAGATACAGAGCCCGCGTATTCTCCGGGTCCTCCTCCAGCACCTCCTCCGCCATTTCGGCACATTCCGCATACTTCTCCTGCTTTTCCAGAATGTCCGCGCAGAGCAGCATCACATCGCTGTCCCCGGACAGTCGGCAGGAGTCCTCATAATACCTGAGTGCCGCATCGTACGAATAGCACTTCAGAGCCACATCCCCCAGGAAGCGCTTTTCTTCTATGATCTGTTCCTCCGTTCTGGTTCCGTCGTCATACAGACGGTCAAAACGGTCCGCCGCCTCCACGGTGCGTTCATAATGATCCGCACCGTCCTTCTGATGGCTGCTTCCCATTTTACAGGCCGCATACTGCAGAAGCAGATTCTCCGGCGCTTCCTCCGCCAGGGTCAGCGCCTGATATACCATTTCTTCCGTATACCCGCCTTCCGCTCCATAGCGCGCCACAAGCTCCAGAATTCTGCCTGTCTCAAATTCCTCCTCATACTCTTTCAGCTGCTTTAGCACCGCAAATTTTTTCCCTTCCAGCTCCCGGGCAAAGACAGTGTCTCCCCTTCCGAACTGTTCCGTCTCAACGCACCATGTAAGCAGCTCTCTCCGGAGAATCTCCTGTTCTTCCGTCAGTGCCTTTTCTTCCGGATTCAGTTCCTCCGATTCCTTCTCCCGCCAGATTCCGCCGCCGGACACCAGGTCTTCATAATGCAGTAAAAGCACCGGATACCACCGGCTTCCCAGCGTATTGTTCCTGACTTTCGCTTCCGCGTCTTCCAGGTATCCTGTCCCGGACAGATACAATGTGCCTATGATCACATCTTCCGGGTACTCTCTGTAAAAATCCGCCGGCGTTCTCTCCGTGTCCTCGCTGACCAGACTTCTGAAAATACCTGCTCTCGCCTCTGCCAGGGCCAGCGCCTGAATCGCCGCCTCCATATTTCCTTCTTCCATCGCCGCGTAAGCCTCCTGTATCGGCCCCTCCACCGCGGTCTTCACACGTTCTCCCACCGACGGCGCGAAAGGGCTGTCCATATGGAAAACAGCCAGAATTATTGTCAGCACGAGAGGAATCACCGTCACCACTGCTCCACGCCATCCGGCAGCCGGCTGGTTTTCCTTCGACTTCGTATCTCCCATATTTCCGGTTCCGACAGCTTCTGGCGCTTCCTTCGGCGTCGCATTCGCCATACTTTCGGTTCCCGCCGCCCTGGGCTTTTCTTTCGATGCCATATCCCCCAGACTTCCGATCTCGACAGCTCCAGGTGCTTCCTTCGGCGTCGTGTCCCCCATAATTCCGGTTCCGACGGCCCCCAACGCTTCCGGTCTGGCCTCACTCTCCCCGGTATACTCCGCGTTCTTCACTGCATCCTCCGCACTCTCCGTCGTATGCTCCGCTTTTCCCGCCTCTTCGCCCTCACCTTCCGAAGTCCCTTCCTCCGCAGTTTTCCTTCCCCGCGCCGCGGCCATCACCAGCTTTACCAGCCCATATTCGCAAAATGCCACGAAAATGCGATAGGCAAACATACCTGCCACGGAAGGCTCCATCGCTCCAAAGCAGAGCCGCCAGCCCAATGCTCCCGCCGCCCGCAGTCCCAGCCCGGACAGCAGTATTCCAAAAATACGCAGCACCTGCCGGACAGAGCTCTCTGCACAATCCCACCCACACTTTATCAGCATATAATGCAGAAGCAGGCTGACAGCCATGACTGCCGCCGACACCAGCAGAACCATAATCACAATCTTCCCTATGGCGGTTGGAAGGAATCTCTCTGTCAGCCTGTATCCCATTCCGCACAGCCCCGCCGCCGTCAGCATCCATAGCTCC
>JAAWLQ010000150.1 GCA_022797995.1 Lachnospiraceae bacterium | reverse complement strand
TAACAGGGAAATTATTAGATGTTTAAGATCTATATCTAAGTATAATATTTTAAATGAAGATTATGAGAATATTATAAAATTTCTAAAACTAAACGATCAGAAACTAGATAGTATTTTGGGAAAAAATAAGTTACAAATTTTACTTTTAAAACATATAGAACATATTGGTTGTGGAAACTTAATTAGCAGAATACGGTATAAAAGCTATAGTAATTGGCTTTTTCATTTGCAATATCAATATAGTGAATATTTGGATATAATTTATGAATTGAGCCAAAGTTTTGCTGAGAAAAATATTAGATATGCCATTTTGAAGGGAATGGCCAATAATGCAGAACTCTTTGTTGAAAATAGTATTTTATATAGACCTTTTGCAGATTTAGATATCCTTATAGATGTCGCTCAAATAGATAAAGTGGGCGATATTTTGAAAGAACATTCATTTGTACAAGGTTATTTTAAAAATAATCAAATCGTAAAAGCTACAAGAAAAGAATTGATATATTGGAGGTTAAACTCCCATCAATTGCATGAATATGTTAAGTTTTCTAAGTATTCAAATATTTCTTCTCTATATAGGCTGGCTATTGATGTAAATTTTACTATTTTTGAAGGTGGGAAATGCAATGATCCGATTAATAATTCAAATATATTAGACCATGTTATGGATCGATTTATAGCTCCCAATAGCATAATAAAATGTTTGGACTACACATATGGTTTATTGCAATTATGTTATCATTTCTATAAAGACACTGTATATGAGGTGAAAAAAAATACTCATGATAACTATTGTCTGAAAAAATTCTGTGATATACGAGAATATGTAATTAAATTTTATAATCATATTAATTGGAATGAGTTTATTGTTACTGTAAATGGCGCGAAAATAGGGAATCAGATTTATCACACTCTTTTATTGGTATCTACGTTTTATGGTGACTTAAATATTGATGAAATTTTGCAGCAAATAAATGTAACTGAGAGACTATGTACAGAAAATATTGATTGGGAAGCGATGTTGCTTTAATAGAGGTGAGAAACTCAGGTAGAGATGGAATAGTCCAGTAGAACTTGGGAGAAAGGAATAATAATCTGATTAATATCTAACATAATTGGATTTACGCAAGTAAAAATGAGAGTAGAAGAGAATGTACAGGCTATAATTAAGAAAATTATCCGTGAGAAATTTTTAATAAGTATAGATATTAAAGATGACGACAATTTGACTGAAATTGGTATAGACTCAATGAAAGTTATTAAATTAGTGATAGATTTAGAAGAGCAATTTGGATTTGAATTTGAAGATGAAAAATTAACATATGATACTTTACATAGTATAAATAGTATTGCTGCATATGTGTACGAAAGATTGAAGAAAAAAGGCGATGAAAGATTCTGAGCTTATAAAACGCATCTGGCAGTTTGCCGGAAAATATAAGTGGGCTTTTCTGTTCAGCTATGCTGTATTACTGATAGAATTAGTATTTGAGCAAATGTTGCCCGCATTTCTTGGAGATGTTATTAATACCGCAGTCTATGAAGCGAACATTTCAAGATTTGTGTGGGCAGCGCTTCTTTATGCCGCGGTTTTCTTTGGGTTTGCCGCATGTGGATTTATCCAGCTTCTGCTCTGGCAGAGACTGCATAACAAATATGTGTTTAACATCCGTTTTGTCTGTTACCAAAAGGTGCTCAGACTAAAACCGCGTATTTTGGCGGATATTAAAACAGGCGATGTGATAAAGACCATAAATGGTGACACGGAAGAATTTCATAATATTATCCAGAGATATGGTATGCGGATCATCAATGCGGGTATTGGAGCAGTGACATCTTTAGTAATCGTTGCCGTGATGAAGAGGGAGATTGCCCTTTTTATGTTGGTGGCTATCCCGTTTTCTGTTATGATCACAAAGAGGATCCAGACCAAAATGAAAAGTGCTTCGGACAAGCTTCGCGCCACACAGGGGCAGTATTCTGCATGGACGATGGAGATCCTCCGGGGCATGCGGGAGGTAAAACTGTTTGCGGCTGAAAAGACGGTGCTGCGCCACTTTATGAAAAAGAACCATGAGATTGTCAGGGATACCATAGAGCAGGACTACATACAATTTAAGGCCGATGAACTGCTCGGTGGGATTTATTTTCTGGAAAACATGGCGTTTTATATCATATGTGCCGTGTTTGTTGCAACAGGTTCCATTGATATCGGTGAATATGTGGCCATTGCCTCTTATTTTACGCTGACCGTCTCCAATGTAAGAAAGGTCCTTGGCGGAAACGTGAATTACCAGTGGCGGAAAACCTGTGTGGAACATGTACTGAATCTTTTGGATGAAGAGGAAGAAGCAGAGGAAGGATTGTCGGATCTTTGTGTCACGGAAGGCAGAATAGATGTCCGAAATCTGACTTTTTCATATGATGCGGACAATAATATCCTTGAAGATGTCAATCTGCAGATTGCGCCGGGAGAGAAGATTGGTATTGTAGGGCAGTCCGGAGTGGGGAAAAGTACCCTGGCCAGTCTGCTGTTAAAATTTTATGAACCACAGAAGGGGGACATCCTGATTGATGGAGTAAGTCTTAAGACGTGTACCGGCTCTTCGATACGGCAGAGTGTAGGAATTGTAAGCCAGGAAAACATTATCTTCCATATCACAGTCAGGGAAAATATTACTTTTGGCGTTCCTGCATCTGATCAGGTGTTGTGGGATATTCTGGAGAAAGTGTATTTGAAAAATGAGATTGAAAAGCTTCCCTATGGTTTGGATACCGTTCTGGATGGCAGCGATTCTCTGTCCGGAGGGCAGAATCAGCGTCTGTGTGTTGCCAGATTGTTCTTTCAAAATCCCAAGATCATCATACTTGACGAGGCTACAAGTGCCTTGGACATAGAAACGGAGAGTACTGTTCAGAAAGCGCTTGATGCTTTGGCAAAAGAAAAAACTACAATCGTGATATCCCACAGATGCAGAGCCTTGTTAAATACAGACAAGATCCTGGTTCTCAAGGATGGTCGAGAGGCGGGATGCGATTGCTATGAAAAACTTATGTCTGAAAACCAATATTTTTCTGAGTTATTTGCAGGGCAGAAAGAGGTATCAGTATGAAATATACCAGAAAAAATATTTTCCGGCGCCTTGCCAATTGCCTATTGATTTCAAAAAAGTATATGTTTTACAGTGGTATTTTGTCGCTGTCTGTCACCGCAGTTTCCATGATTCCGCCATATTTGTATAAAGCTTTGGTCGATGATGTGATGACGGCCGGAAATATAAAGCTGCTCTACGTGATCATACCCGAAATGATTCTTGTCTACGTGATCAAAGTATTGTTCACAGCTATGAATACCTATGTCAATAAGAAATTTGCCCATCTTACTAATCTTGAGGTAAAAAAGCAGTTGATGAAGAGATTCCTGTATAGGGATGTCAGCCATGTGACAGGAGTTGATGTGGGAAAACAGAGTGGCAATCTGGAGGAGGATTCCGCAGGAGTATATATCTTTTTGTCAAGCCATGTGGTAGGATTTGTTACTTCCTTTTTCATTTTGGTGATATATCTGCTATTGATGGCAATGATTAATTTCCGGCTTGCGTTCATCTCTCTGATACTGGTTCCGGCAGCCATCCTGTTTATGCGTATGGTTGGAAAAAATTTTAACCAGGTCAACAGGCAGCGTTTTGAAGTGGAGTCGAAGACCAGGACGCACCTTTTTGACACGGTACAGAAATGGCGGGAGATCAAGTCGAACACTTTGGAAGAACGATTTGCTTCAGAGTATGATGCCCGGCTGGAGCCCCAGCGCAGGCTTAACAGCACATGGATGTTTTACTATGCCTTGAGAGACCTTTTTTATATGATAAAAGATGAATTTGTGATGAAAGTGCTGATCTATTTTATCGGCGGACTGTTTATTATTTCCGGCGACATGAGCATCGGTGCGCTTTTGATGTTCATCAGTTATATGGAGAATATGAGTTCATCACTGGAAAGCATGATGAAATCCTATTCTGATTTTGCCGGCCAGAGGGCGCTTTTTGACAGACTGTTTGAAATCCTTGAAGAAGAGTATGTGGAACGTGGAAAGCAGTGGCCGGTCAATCCTAATATTACTTTTAAGAATGTCGATTTTGCTTATGCAGCGACAGATCACAGTGTGCTTTCTGACTTCTGCTGTGAATTTGAATACGGAAAGAAATATCTGATTGTAGGCAAAAGCGGGGAAGGGAAGTCTACATTGGTCAAGCTGCTTTTGAAAATCAATAAAGTGCAGGCAGGCGATATCCTGATTGGTGATATTCCCATTGAGAATATTGACACACAAAGTTTGCTGCACAGTATAGGGACAGTGATGCAGGAGAATACGTTTTTTAATCTGTCCATCTATGAAAACTTACAGCTGATAGCGCCGCAGGCATCCAGGGAGGATTTTCACAGAGCGCTTGAGATGGCCGGACTTGATGATTTTGTCGATTCTCTGCCTCAAAAGATGGATACGGTCATTGGTGAACGTGGGATCAAGCTGTCCGGCGGTCAGAAGCAACGTCTGGCGATCGCAAGGATGATCCTGCACAATCCCCGGGTCATTATCCTCGACGAGGCTACCAGCGCCCTGGATTCTGCCACAGAGAGCAGGATATTGGACAATCTGCAGAGATTGTTTGAAGGCAGAACTATGATAGTGATTTCACATAAGCCTCTGACAAACTACCAAAGTGAATATGTGATGAGAATTGGGAGGTTAAAGTAACTATTTTTAGAAACCAACTTTTAGGAGAAACAAATATATGCCTATTACAGAATATTTATTCATAAATGCACAAAAATATGGCGAAGAAGAGGCTATTGCATATATAGCCCCTAATAGCAAACGTTATTATTTGACTTGGAGCGAATTTAATGATTGCTCGAATAAAATCGCGAATATGCTTATTTTAAAGGGAATAAAACAGGGTGATAAAATAGCTATATTAATGCCTAATTGTCTTTATTGGTTACCAATTTATTTTGGCATATTAAAGTTAGGAGCTGTTGTAGTTCCGTTAAATTATAACAACAATGTTGAAGATATCTTTTATTGTATAAAACATTCAGATTGTAAGGGTATCTTTCTCTCTGATAATGATAAATGCTACAGTGCACTGGAAAAATCAGCAAGTAGTAATTTTTTAGTATTTCAAGTGAATGATGCTGAATTTGGTAGAGAATTATCTAAATATTCTGCATGTGATATAAAAATTACATTGTTAGACAAGGATATTGCTGCTGTTTATTTTTCATCTGGCACAACAGGAAAATCTAAAGCAGTCTTGCTTTCTCATGGTGCATTACAGGCAGCAGCAGAAATTGAACTGGCGCATCATAAACAACAGCATAATGACCGGTTTTTGTGCTTAACACCTTTGTATCATACGGGATCAAAAATTCATTGGTTCGGGAGCCTTATAATGGGAGGCGCTTTGGTGATTTTTACGCCAACTTCACCATTAAGAATTATAGATATGATTGAAAAAGAAAAAATAAGTATAGTTTGGTTATTGGTACCGCAAATCCAAGATGTGTTGGATGCAATTGAGCTAGGGGATGTTGATATTAATAATGGAGTGCTCTCTTCTTTACGGCTAATGCATTCTGGAGCACAGCCTATTCCGGCTTCTCTGATTTGGAGATGGCATAATAAATTTCCTCATATTTTATATGACACAAATTATGGACTTACAGAATCAACAGGACCTGGCTGTATTCACTTAGGTGTTGAAAATATAGATAAGGTTGGTTCTATTGGAAAACCCGATTCGCATTGGTTAGCAGATATCGTTGATGAAAATGGTAATTCGTTAGGAAAAGATATAGTCGGCGAATTAATTATAAAAGGCCCAAGCGTAATGCTTGAATATTATAAAGACAGTAATTCTACAAATAAAACGTTGAAGAATGGCTGGCTATATACAGGAGATATGGCATATATAGATGAAGATGATTTTATTTACTTAGTAGATAGGAAGAAGGATGTTATAATTTCGGGAGGAGAAAATATTTATCCTGTACAGATTGAAAATTATCTTTGTTCATTAGAGTGTATAAAAGATGTTGCTGTTATAGGGTTACCTAATAAAAGAATGGGCGAAATTGTAGCGGCTATCATTGAAGTAAAAGAGGGTTACAGTTGTACTAAGAAAGATATTAATGATTATTGCGAAGAATTGCCAGAGTATCAGCGACCTCTGAGAATATATTTTGCTAAAGTGATTCGAAATGCTACTGGTAAGATTGATAAAAAAACGATGCGTGAAAAAATTGTACATACTTTGATATGAAAGAATTAATTTTGGCGTAACCATTATCCCAGTAATAGGCTGGTAAGAATAGCTTCTGAACGGATTTTTTACATAGGCTGGGCCCTCATATAGCTTCCAATAAACAGTAACTGCAGTCAATAATTTCTTGTGTCTGAATGAAAGAGATACTATTATGCGAAAGATATTACCAACAATCTACCCATCTATAACAAGCTGGACATGGCATGCAAATTTATTTTCTATTCTCGAACAATTTGATTATGCAAAAGAGTGGATATTTAGTAATTATATTCAAATTCATTGTAGACAAGATATAAAGAAACAAAATTTGCTGTTTCTTGAATTTATTCCCGGATACAATTCGTTTTTAGAATGCCCTGTTATACATACACAATATATGGATCGAAAAACAGTTCTGGATGTATGGAAAGATGTAAAAAATTTTTTGCGATATTCTATCGATGAAGGATATTATATATATTGTATATGTAATGAACGCTATTTGTTTCGGTCAGAAAAAAATTTTTTTCATGAGCTATTCATATATGGATATGATGATGATAATGATACAGCGTATGTTGCTGATTTTAGCTTTACATCTTCTGGAAAGTATAGTTTTGAGAAAGTATCTCTTGATATGGTATGTAAGGGGATTGAAATGGTTAACAAAAGCGACGATTACCTGTTGAGGTGGGCGGGAGGTATTATTCTGGCTCAAGCCAGAGAGTGTGCAGAACTTAATTATAAATTGAATATAGAACATATAAAAACTCAATTAACGGAATACTTACAGGGTGTAAATAGTTTAAAGCATTTAGGACTTTTATATAATCAGGACTCTTTTAGCTATGATAAAAATGGTGACTTGTATGCAATTCATGCTTTTGGAATAAATGTGTTTCAATATTTAAGCGAATATTTAGATAAGATAGAAAATGTAGATGATATCGATATAAGACCATTTCATAATCTTTACGATCATAAAAAACTGATGAGAATGCGGGTGGAATATCTTTTAAAGAAAAAATTTTTATCTTCTGATATAAAAATAGTTTTTACTTTTAAAGAGATAGAAAAAAAGATGGATATTGTCTGTAAAATATTGCTTAAGATAAAGGTTACAAATGATATTAAATTAAAAAATAAAGTCAATAGTTTGTTATATGAAATTCAGCAAATGGAAAGCGAAATAATATACTCTATTTTAGGAAAACTTTAATCGATTTGCTCCCACTGATCTCTCAAAGGCTCTCTATGTGGGAAGTATATGGTCTGAAAGAGTCTGATTGTATGTAATTGTAAGGGTTCAAAGTTATAGGTGGCACATGCTGGTCCGGATAAGGGCCTCACTCCACACTGGACAGGCGGCTCCGCCGCACCAGAATATTCAAGATGCTCTCTGTGAAGTCAAATTTGTTCACAGAGGGCATAGTAATGACGGAGAAACATAGTAGAAAAATTTAAAATAGTCTTTTGACTGAAAATGAAATACATAGGAAACTTAAGCAAAGTATGGGACAATGGACTATATTTCTATCACGGTACCAAAAGTTGGGACTTAACTTTTGATATTAAATAGGGGGGCAGCACAATGGAAAAATGGGTGATGAAAAAAGGTATTTTTCTACGCATAGGATTTGGCAGTATCTTTTTACTGACCAATTCCATGTTCCTGCTTTGGGCTGATTTGGCTGGTAAGGTTATGGGAGCTTTGGAGACGGGTGGGGAAATAAAAGGGTCAGTCCTGCAGCTGGTATCTTTTCTGATTCTGTCAGTCGGTGTCCATCTCTTTTTGATTTTTGCAAACAGAAAGATCATTGCTGTTTTTGAAAAGGAGATGATACCCGTACAGGAAAGGTATATTCAGCAGGATTTAATGAAATCAGGTAAAAGTAAAAAATACAGCGAGCTTGAATTGATCAACCGCGCTTCTGATGACCTGCGGACAGTTATCACATGGTCTTACCAGACAAAAACAGAATTCCTATTGTCAATCGCTTTACTTTTGGGCATTTTCGTATACCTGAGTATTTTTTCCGTGCTATTGTCAGTGGCTGTCTATGCGATCATGTTCGTGAATCTGCTGATTCCTGTGCTGTATAATAAACATATGGTGGCGGATTACAGTCAGGTCATGCAGGCCAACGACAACTGGGCGAAGCGGCTGCAGGAGGGCATTGAAAACTATTCCGGTATCAAAAGCCTGAATGCGGAAGATGAATATAAAAAGATATACGAAAAGGAAGTCCTGGCTTTCGTGGACGCTGTGAAAATTGCAAACAGGACCGCACATACGGAGATGGGACTGAAAAGCGGGATGAATCAGTTCTCAAATTATGCCGGATACATAGCGGCCGGACTTTTTGCGATGTCAGGACAGATAGACCTGGCTACGGTAGCCAGAACCGTATTGCTAATCCCGCTCATACAAAAAATTCTGTCTCTGGTGCTGGAGAA
>JAAWLQ010000149.1 GCA_022797995.1 Lachnospiraceae bacterium | reverse complement strand
AAGGAGCACATCCTTCTGTCCCGTCAGGTAGGCGTTCCCTATATCGTAGTGTTCATGAACAAGTGCGATATGGTTGACGATCCCGAGCTGCTGGAGCTGGTTGAGATGGAAATCACCGAGCAGCTGGAAGAGTATGAGTTCACAGACTGCCCGATCATCAAGGGTTCCGCTCTGAAGGCTCTGGAAGATCCCAACAGCGAGTGGGGCGACAAGGTTATGGAGCTGATGAGCACTGTAGACGAGTATATTCCCGATCCTCAGCGTGATACAGACAAGCCTTTCCTTATGCCTGTTGAGGATGTATTCACCATCACCGGACGTGGTACTGTTGCCACCGGCCGTGTAGAGCGTGGTACTCTGAAGCTGAACGAGGAAGTTGAAATTGTTGGTATCAAGGAAGAGACCAGAAAGACTGTTGTAACCGGTATCGAAATGTTCCGCAAGATGCTGGATCAGGCTCAGGCCGGCGACAACATTGGCGCACTGCTGCGTGGTGTGCAGAGAACAGAAATCGAAAGAGGACAGGTTCTGTCCAAACCCGGTTCTGTTACCTGCCATACAAAGTTTACCGCTCAGGTATACGTTCTGACCAAGGACGAGGGTGGCCGTCATACACCTTTCTTCAACAACTATCGTCCGCAGTTCTATTTCAGAACCACTGACGTTACCGGCGTTTGCAATCTGCCCGCTGGTACCGAGATGTGCATGCCTGGCGATAATGTAGAGATGAGCATCGAGCTGATTCATCCTATCGCTATGGAGCAGGGTCTTACTTTCGCTATCCGTGAGGGTGGACGTACAGTAGGATCTGGCCGTGTGGCTACTATCATTGAGTAATCATTGAGCTGAATATTTTATATTCATACAAAAGAGAAGAGACCGCAATTTCTGAGTAATCGGGGATTGCGGTCTTATTTTTGCGGGCAGTAAACTCATATTTTTGATTTTTGTTGTATTGGACTTGACCCGATGATATAATCAAAGCTATAAAATTGTGGGAAGGATAATTAGTACATGGAACAACCTGATTTTAAACATGTAGAAGCATTAAAAGACTGGATTATCAATATCCATGAGAAAGACATAATTGAGATGAAAAAAGCGCAAGAATTACCAATAGCTTTCTGGGAGACATATTCTGCATTCTGTAATACATCAGGAGGCTGGATTCTGCTTGGTGTTATTGAAGGCAGCCCTACGAATACAATTCAGGGAGTGGGTAATATAGCCAAAACACAGATGAATTTGTGGGATATGTTGTCAAATCCGAACAAGGTAAATTACAGAAGTGTAGACAACGAGGATGTTCAGGTGGTCAATATAGACGGAGCTGAGGTTATGATTGTGTATGTGAAAGAGGCTCCCGAATCGATGAAACCTGTTTATTTTAATGGAAAGAGAGAGAATACATTTATCAGAACCGGTGATGGCGATCGCAGGGCTACGAAGCAGGAATTAGAAGCATTTGAACGGAATGCCATGCCCTGCCATGACAGCTTGGCGATAGAGCATTTTACGATTGATGATTTGGATATGGACTCTGTGATTACCTATAAGGAGAAGGTGAATAAGCGTTTTCCGAAGAAGAAATATATTGAAATGTCAAATCAGGATTTTTTGATCGAAATAGGTGCTTGCTTTGTGGATCGTGTAACGGGAGCAGTGAAACTCAGGCGGGGAGCATTATTGTTTTTGGGACAGGAACGCACAATAAAAGAAGTATATCCACATTATCATTTGGATTATTTCAATCGAAAAGGACATAATCCTCGCTGGATTGATCGGGTATCGGATGATGAACCGGGCGATTATGAGATGAATATATTTAACTTCTATTCGATTGTGTATGAAAAAATGAAGATGCTATTAAAAGAGTCGTTTGAATTAGATGAGGGACAGCTTCGAATGCCGCTCTCGGATTTTGATGAAGTGCTGAGGGAATGTTTGATCAACTGTCTGGCTCATGCGGACTATGTACAGGCATATCCAAGTATAAAAATCGAAGTTTTTGACGGCTGGTTTCATTTCCTGAATCCGGGAAAGATGCTGGTGTCTTTGCAACAGTTTCGAACTGGGGGAGATTCCAGACCACGAAATGAGATTATAATGAAGATGTTTCGATGGCTGGGCGCATCGGAGCGACAAGGTTATGGTGGGCCATTAATTTACACGACAACGGCATCAGGAGGTGTACATGCGCCAGAAGTATATACAGATATTGAAAAAACAGACTTAAGAATATGGAATATAGATTTTGCTGACTCCTATCCTGAACTGGACGAAGAAGCAAAAATTATTTTAAGAGTTATTTTAAAAAGCGATATGCCAATGCCTGTTTCAAAAATGCGAGAAGAGACTGGTCTGTCAGATTATAAAGTCAGAAAGTGGCTGGAGACATTAGATGAAAAAAAGCTGGTGCAGAGGATAGGAAGCGGACCGGCGACGAAGTATGCAATTAGGGAAACGGCGGATGAGAAAATAACACAACTTCAAATTGCATTAGACAACCTTAAAACGAAAGAATAGAATTTCTAACTTTTGATTACCTTTTGAAAATATTCAGAAGATAAAAAAGTGATAGAGAGAATGCTGATTTTAGAGGATTCCTATCTTTTGACTATCTTTTGAATATAGGAACGCTAAAGTGGAATTCTGAAATCATCTGAGATTGAAAGGAGGCTTTTTGAAATGATACATGCTTTTTAGACTAATTTAGTGTGGCTACAAAATGGCTACAGAAATTCTGAAAATATAGAGAAAATGGATGATTTCGGAAAAGAGTAATGATAGAAAGGCCGGAGAATACACTATTTGCCACAGCAGGTCACTCTATAAGATAGAATTTCCGAAGCACTGTTTCGGAAATTCGCTGTAGAAACTGGAATGTATAAGAACATTAACAGAGTTCTGAAAAATCAAGGATATTCTTTTATGTATGATGTGCATCCGTTCAACAGACCTTTCTCCGGAGAGACCTGGAAAGAACCCAAAGTCATAAAATCTTATTTATGACGTAATGCCGAATATTCATTGGCGTGTACAGGACATAGTGAATGCAAATATTGTGGCAGGGTTATCCATAAATGAACTTGCAGAGTTACCGGCGGTTGATGCGTCATTTTGGTTTACATATGATGAACTTATTAAAAAAAGTCAGGATGAATTGGTAAACATTAACGATTGGCATAAAAACCCAATGTCAGCACTTCCGGCATGGATGGTACTGGTTTCAAAAAAGCGGGGGTGAAATAACGTCTGGCTTGTTCTTGGTGGCGGCCAAATGAGTAAATTACTGAGAAACAGGCTTTTAATAAAATAGAAGCTTGTCAGGTACGGAGGGCTAATTGAAATGACAGAGGTTAGATTTTATGAAAATATAGCGGATGAACTGCTTAAATTTGCAGTGATTTTTGCCAAAACGCAGAATAAATATGTCTTTTGTAAACACAGGGACAGAGATACATGGGAAGTACCCGGAGGGCATCGGGAAAACGGGGAAAATATAATGGATACGGCAAAAAGAGAACTGAGGGAGGAAACAGGAGCTTTGGAATTTGATATAGAACCCATTTGCATATATTCCGTTACAGCGCCTGATAATCTGAATCATGGAGAAGAATCCTTTGGAATGTTATTCTTTGCCGATATCAAATATTTTGAGGCAGAGTTACATAACGAAATTGAAAAAATTATAATAACAGATAAATTTCCGGAGAGATGGACCTACCCTGACATTCAGCCCTGTTTGATTGAAGAAGTAAAGAAACGGGGGTATCTGTAAAATGAACGAGACTGTTGGAGCAGGCGGGAAAGGGGAAAAGGAAAGAATTATACTTGAAACCAAAAGATTATACCTCCGGGAAATGAAGCAATCTGATTTCAAATCATTATGTAAGATTCTCCAGGATAAAGAAACAATGACAGCCTATGAAGGAGCATTTAGCGACAGGGAAGTGCAGGAATGGCTGGACAGACAGATTTTCCGCTATCAAAAATGGAGCTTTGGCTTATGGGCAGTCATTCTGAAAGAAACGGATGAAATGATCGGTCAATGCGGACTTACCATGCAACCGTGGAAAGGGAAGGAAGTGCTTGAGATAGGTTATCTTTTTGAGCGTTCCTGCTGGCACAAGGGGTATGCCATCGAATCGGCGGCAGCCTGCAAAAAATATGCTTTTGAAATATTGAATGCAGATGAAGTCTGTTCTATTATCAGAGATACAAATATTGCATCTCAGAAAGTGGCTGTCAGAAACGGTATGGCAATCGTGGATACGTGGACGAAGCACTATAGAGGCGTTGATATGCCCCATCTTCGTTATGTGGCATATCGCTGACGAATTTCCGTTCGCAGGGGAATCGCGGAGAATATATACCCGGTGATTGCCGTTTAGATGTCAATAAAACGGGCGGAAGTGTATGGTTAAATTGGTGGCATTCCCGCCGGAGAGATATTATAATCAGGATAAATCATACGAGGAGGTTATGCCATGAGCTTAGGAAATCATTTATTTGACGCACGGAAGAAGAAAGGCCTGTCCCAGGAAGAGGTCGCCGAAAAACTGGGGGTAAGCAGACAGACAATCTCAAAGTGGGAGACGGATGAAACTCTGCCGGATATCCGTCAGGCGAAGCGGCTTGCGGTTCTGTATGGGCTGTCATTGGACGAGCTGATTACGTTTGATCTTGACATCAGGGAGATACAGGAAGCGATCGATCGGACCAGTGAGGAAGTAACAGATAAGATAGACTGGACAAAGGCATGGAGTAAAAAATATCCGGTATTATCCCGGTATCAGAAGGAAGTAGATACGACCTGCTATGCGGCGGAACTGGACAGATTACTGAAAAGCCTGGAAAAGGGATATGGATATAATGAACTGGATTCCTTCCTGGTGCTGAAGGATATTCTGGCGTCTGTCTGGAAGGGCAGGAAAGAAAACGGACTCCATATAGTGCGGAAATAATCATAGAATAGAAAGAGGACAAAATGTTTCAGGGATTTAATGAATCTACCATAATGTATTATAGGGCAATTCGTATGGAAAATTCCAGGAAAACATATCAGGAGAATGAACAATTATATCTTGAAGGCGTGAAAATTCCCTTAGAGGAACTATATTATGAATTGTATAACTATTTTAACCGCATTGACAGAGATTTGCTAAGTAATAGAAGGAGATGCATCTCTTCGGCATATAATGATGCACGTTTCTGTTGCGGAACGCCCGTTAAGGAATATTTTTACATACGATTCAAATTAAACAGAACGAATAAGAAAAATGCATTAGGCTTCTTTTTTGATGCATCTTTAGACGGATATAAATATGGGTTAAATATCTATAATCCGGATGCAGGTGGAACGAATCATATCCGAGAATACATATTGGCTAATAAGCACTATGCAAAAAGAGTCATTGAAGATTTTAACAAAGCAGGTTTGTTAGAGATTCATGGGGAAAAATATAAAAAGAAATCTTATCCAAAAGAAGATATTGTTTTACAGGAATGGTTGGAACGCAAAAGAATTTCCTGTATACATGAAGAAAATCTCAGTGCCATTTTCTATAAGAGAGAAATTTTAGACTGTATTTTTTCAGCATTTGACAGTGTAAGGGAAGTGTATTTTATGTTGAAAGAAGCATTATATTAGTATTATTATATTAGTATTTCGGGGTTGCACAGCTTCAAATTGCATTAGAGCATCAATTGCGTTATATAACGGTAAAACGAAAGGAAAGGAAGAATGCAGGCATTGCACAGCAAAGTGTATGAATATGAGTCTCTGCTCTACGAAGCAGGGGAGGCAGCCGGGGACAGGATTCTGGTAACGGTCAGGGAGCGGGAATGAGACAGGATGTATTATATTTTTTTGACAGGAAGCCGGAAGCATTGCCTCTGTACGAGACTTTTGAACAGAAAGTGCTTTCCGGGATGGATGGTGTGACTGTAAAGGTGCAGAAAACGCAGATTGCTTTTTCCAACAGGCATAATTTTGCGTTTGTTTCTTTTCTGCCGGTGCGGAAAGCGAAGGAGCGGCCGGAGGTTTATATTGTGGTGACTTTCGGGCTGGGATACCATTTGGAGTCTCCGCGCATAGATGCGGCGGTTGAGCCGTACCCCGGACGATGGACTCACCATGTCCTGATTTCCGGGACGGATGAGATTGATGATGAGCTGATGGGATGGGTGGAGGAAGCGGCTGCTTTTTCGGCCGGTAAACGATGAATTTGTCAGGTCAGCAAAGGTGGTAAAGAAAATATCTTTTATGGGGTTTTGGAAGAAGCAGCCATGAAAAGTTAAAAAATTCCGCTCAAAAAAATTATAATAAAGTAAGTACAATTGTTAGCTTTATGGAAGAACATGAAGAGGTCACTCCTAAAGAAGCCGAGGTGGTTACGGGCAAGTCTGTGGCGATGTGCGAAGATATTGGAATTAGGA
This sequence comes from Lachnospiraceae bacterium, assembly GCA_022797995.1. Taxonomy (GTDB): domain Bacteria; phylum Bacillota; class Clostridia; order Lachnospirales; family Lachnospiraceae; genus Acetatifactor. The sequence goes on along the minus strand of JAAWLQ010000149.1, from coordinate 2,372 downwards.
ATTGGGGGATATTTTATGGGAAATGAGAAAATATATCAGATGGATTTTGCAAAGGTTTATCATCTACTCGTGAATAAGGCGGAGAAAAAGGGGCGGACAAGACAGGAGGTTGACCAGGTGATCCGCTGGCTTACAGGATACAGCCAGCCGGAACTGGAAGGGTTGCTGGAAAAGCCGGTACCGTATGGAGAGTTCTTTCGGAATGCCCCGGAGCTGAATGAGAACAGGCGGCTGATCAAGGGTGTGGTCTGCGGTGTCAGGGTGGAAGAGATTGAAGAACCTCTGATGCAGGAGATCCGCTATCTGGATAAGCTGGTTGACGAGCTTGCCAGAGGGAAGGCCATGGACAAGATACTGCGCAAATAAAGCGGGGTATTAGCCTGTTGCCGGGCATCTCTCCGAAGGTGCTTTTCTTTTGTGCATTTTGGCCGGGAGGTATGTATGAGGTTAGCGTCGGTTTTGGGTATCAGGAGGCAGAGGATAGATTGGAATTGTAGTCAAAGCATATGGAAGAATATAGAAATTTATGATACAATGTGTTTGTGTACAGATATATATGCAAGGAAATATTTATAGATACAGATGTGCATTGGCGTTAAAGAAAAATTGAAAGGAGAAATGGCCTGTGAAAATAAAAATTTGGACATTATATCAAAATGGTATTAAGAACACCTTTGCCCATGCGGAATAGCAGACATATAGCAATCTGCATGGGCGAATAACACTATATGCTCTGCTGTATCCGCACTTTATTTATAATAAATAAGGAGCGGCGAGAATGAAATATATAAATGCAGCAGAAGTGCTTCCGGAAAAATTATTAAAAGAGATTCAGACATATGTTGATGGAGGTGTGTTATATATTCCCAAAACATCAGCCAAAAAGGGATGGGGTTCCGTCAGTGGTTCACGCAGATTTTATCAAAAGAGAAATCAGGAAATACAGTTTCTTTATGAAAATGGATATTCTTTAGAAGCACTGTCGAAGCAATACGGGCTGGCACATAGCACACTTAAAAAAATAATATATGGCTAAATCAAGGGGCGCTTGCGTAAGCAGGCGCCTTTTTGTGGTAATAATGATTATAGCTATTCTTACCGCTTGGCTGTACATAGTAATTTTTTTATAATAACGTATATCATGTATGAGGAGGACGGATTTATGGCTAAAATCATTTCAAGAAATTTTAGAGTTTTATGTGACTTTATGGATGTATATCAATTTATGATTGATATCTATGAAAAAGATTGGAGAAATGGTGTTCCTGCTCCGTTTTTGGAGTATGCACTCTCCAGTGATTGGATGGATAAGTCTCTGGTACATCGTTGGAAACTCTGGGAGGATAATGGACGGATAGCAGGTTTTGTTTTTTACGAAAATCCTGTAAATGATGTGTATTTCAGTCTGGCCCCGGGTTATGAGAAGATGGCGGATGAGATGGTTTCGTATGCGGTTTCATCAATGCCGCGTGTGAATGAACAGCTCAGGTTTGTGATTTTTGGCGGACAAAATGCTGTCAAAGAAGCAGCGGCAAAAGCTGGCTTTCAACAATCTTCAGGCTATATAGAGAATGTCTTCGACTTTGAACAAAGACTTGATTATCCGCTGCCGGATGGATTCCATTTTGTGGAACCCAATAGCCTTTCCGTGGAAAAAATAGCAGAGTGCTGTTGGAAAGGTTTTGACCATGAAAAAGAGGAAGGAGCCTGGAATGGAGATGCTGAGCATGGGTACTATATGTTAATGGCACCGCACATGCAACAAGAGAATTCGGTGGTCATTGCAAATGATGAGGGGGAGTATGTCTGCTATGCAGGTATGTGGTGGACTCCGGAAAATCACCTTGCTTATATGGAACCACTATGTACTGTTCCAAAGTATCGAAAGAAAGGTTTGGCGGCAGCGGCCCTTTCAGAGCATTACCGAAGGCTCAGACCCTTAGGGGCAACCCACATGACCGGCGGCGGTAATACATTTTATGAGAAGATAGGCTTCAAGCCTTTGATTCATTGGACTTTTTGGGAGGGTTTCTGAAATCTGATTGATACGGAGAGCTTTTTCTGCTATGATGGGTAGTGGGAAAAGGCCATCTGGTGACATCGCCAAATTGGAACTGATATGGTGTGTGGAGAAATGGAATGGAAGAAAAGGTGATAGAAAAACTATTGGCGAAATTAGTACGCATGTGTGATTTGGGTAAAATAATTGCAGATGTCGAACCTGTATCCGGCGGCTTAATGCACAGGATGTACAAAGTGATAACGGACAGCGGCGTATATGCGGTGAAGCATTTAAATGCGGAAATAATGAAGAGACCGGGTGTACACGAGAATTATGCAAGAGCAGAAAAAATAGAAGGAATACTGGAGAA
>JAAWLQ010000148.1 GCA_022797995.1 Lachnospiraceae bacterium | reverse complement strand
TCGGACATGGACAGAGCCTCCTCCTGATCATGGGTGACGAACACAAAGGTAATGCCCGTCTGCTGCTGTATTTTCTTCAGCTCCACCTGCATGTCCTTACGCAGCTTCAGATCCAGCGCTCCCAGAGGCTCGTCCAGCAGCAGAACCTTCGGCTCGTTGGCCAGCGCTCTGGCGATAGCCACTCTCTGCTGCTGCCCGCCGGAAAGCTGGCCGATGCCTCTGTGGGCATAGCCTGTCAGATTCACCATGGCCAGCATCTCATGGACAGTCTGCTTGATTTCCTTTTCACTGCGGCCCTTCAGACGCATGCCGAAGGCAATATTCTCGTATACATTCAGATGGGGGAACAGGGCATACTTCTGAAAAATGGTATTGACCTCTCTCTTGTGTGGAGGCAGATTGGTAATATTTTTATCATAAAAAAACACATCCCCCGCATCCGGCCTGATGAAGCCCGCGATGGTGCGAAGCACTGTGGTCTTGCCGCATCCGGAGGGCCCCAGCAGGGTGACAAACTCCCCGTCGTGGATCTCCAGGTTGAATCCTCCCAGAATCTGCTCTCCATCGTAGGATACAGTGATGTTTTTTAAAGATATAATCGTATTTTTCAAATGCGGAATCTCCTTTGCAGGGCGCCTGTAACGCCAACTTCATTCCATGTCTGTCTCTCTAAGCAAAACTTCCGTAACAGTTCAGACAGAGCGCTGAACAATTACGATCTCCATGTATTCCGGTATCTCGGTTCCGTACTGAACAGCTCCCAGAATACGACACTTTTCGAGCACTGACATAATGAGATAAATATACGGGATATCGAAGCTTTTGTCAATCGTTTCCGCAGATTTATATGTTCCGGGATTTCAGCCCGGGATTTCATTCTCACTGCCCTTTTCACTTTCCTGCTTAATGCTCCCCATCTTCCCGGGAGAAAAGGAGATTTCCCGCCTTTGGCATCCATTTTCTGTCACAGCTCTGCCAGGTTATAACGAGCATGAGCAGGCCCCCTGTAAGCGTGGTAATCCAAAACAGACAATTGTATTTCCCCACAGGTCTGCACCAATAGGTAATTTCTGTCAGCATCTGACCGGATAAAGACTTTTCGCCCATTGCGGTCTCCCTGTATTCTGTAAGCGGTGTAAACCCGTCCACGGTCATCCAAAGATATGTATTTCCATCTGTCTGAATTGGTTCTATTTGCAGCGTATACTGCTTTCCTGCGGTTAAATTCCAGTCCACTGACAGTTCATGCAGATTTCCCTTCGACCATTCATGAGCAGCTACCGCGTTTTCATATACGGTTTCCTCTCCATCCAGCAAAGCTATCCTGTATATTCCGGAATTGACACCTTCCGTGGAGATGCCTATACTTATACCCTTAATTCGGGAAAAGGAAGGCATAAAGTTCATGGAAATCCTATCGTCGACCGGTATTTTGTCAAAGATAGCAAGATAGTTATACACAGGATAATCCGAGCGCAGCTGAAACATCAGCAAAACGGATATCGCACCCGTCAGCATTATCACAAGGCAATTTCCCAGCATCTTTTCAAGCGGAAGCTGTCGCTGCCCCCCCTTTGTGCTGATCAGCACTATTCCCAGGAACGCTGCAATAGTGATGCCATATATCCTATGGGTAAAAATATGATGCATGGCGGCATGTCCCGCCAAAGTGACATACCAGACAATACTGGAAAACCCTGTCAGCAGCAGAGCCGGAATACGGGAATCCTTTCCGTATCCCACAATCCCTCTGACAGCGGCATACAATACCCATGCAATCAGAACAATGAAGTACAGTTTATAACTATACATTTCCCAGTTTATATACAGCGTATTTAGTCGGTCGCTTAAGGTAATTACAGCCTCCTCTTCAGCCACAGTCCACAAAAAAGCCTCGGAAATCGCCTTTTGAAATAAATTCTCTCTTAATACAAGAGAACCTGCAACCCATTTTCCAATCCACATAAAAGCATAGCCCGTCACCCAGGCAATTCCTGAATAAATCACTTTTAATAGATTGCTCGCAACGCTTTCCTTTTTTTCCTGCATCAGAAGCCACCAGATAATCACAAATCCCCATGTCAGCAGCGGATAGGTCAGCAGATCAAGGTATGTCGTGGCAATTCCAATCAGAAGAAAGAAATAGATATAACGTTCTCCCTCTTCCAGATAGGACTTAAATTTCAGATAGATCAGCAAAGCCCCAAATGTAATATAATAGGTCCAGCTATACTGCAGGCACTGTGCCAGAGCCGCCGGCATCAACAGAATATAGGATGTGGCCAGAGCCAGCGCGTATTTTATCCCTTTGCTTTTCAGGATAAAATACATGACACCGGCGAATATCAGTGTCTGAAAAATTCCATTTACAAGCCGGATTTCATAATAGTTAAAAAACAGCAGTAAAAAGCGCAATATCACCACATATCCATGCCAGTATCGGCTGTACTCTTCCTCATATTGCGTACTGTAACACCGAAATGCCTGAACAACGCCGTCGTTCTCGCCCTCGTAAAGGGCCATTTTTATCATCAGATTGTCTGTGGCAAGCTCTAAGGCGGTGGGATTCATGGAATGAAAACTGCCGTCGCCTCCGTCCGTGGAAGGGACCTCCGGAAAATACCCCTCCGAGGCTAACTGTGCCAGACTCTCCTCCCGATTTTCCGGACGAATCGGAATATAATTGGCTACAGTAATGAGGATTGCTCCTATTCCAATTGCCAGCAGAAGCACTATCCCGCAATTAAATCCTGTCTTTCTGAATTTTAACGCCGACATGTCTTGTTTCTCCTTCCGCGTTTTCTTTCTGTACTTTTTTCAGCCGCACTGCTATTCTTCAACATTTAATTCACTGGAATTTTTTATCCATTATACACCAATCTCTGTCATTTTGCTATCTGTCTGTATTGAAATTGTGGCTATTCCCTCTTGGTTCCCTCTTGATGAAATACCAGTTTTTTGATGCCTGTGGACTTTTGCCATAGGGGATGATATCATGAACAATAGAATCCACGCTCTGCGAGGATTCTATTGTCATGAATAAAGATACCGTTTTTACATTTCCCCATGGAAATATAAAAACGGTATGCCTCACTTAGAACAGTCATTGCAACAGAATAAAACCGGAAAAATACAGATTTACAATAGTGTAGAGAACGTGGAGTACCCTCAGGCTCCGCCTTCCGGCACAGCCCTGCGAATCACAGCCGCACCATAAGGGTCCAGCCTGAGTGTATTTTCTGTCACAGGCTGCCCCGTCAGGAGGTCCTCGCCTTCCGCCGCCGGCACGTCCTGCGTCTGGGTGGTCCAGTTCAGGTAGAAGTCGTAAACCTCTTTTTCTCCGCGCCTCTGATGGTATTCCACACCCTCCGGCAGGGTCGTCAACGGCAAATTCGTCTCCTTCAACATCTTCTCAAACAATGTCCACATCTGCCCGGGTGCCACCCTGGCCGCCACATAATAGGCCTTTCCTTTGCCGTACCGGTTACAGGTGACGGCGGCACCATTCTGATAGTAATCCTGCGCGTATACGCCCAGCACTTCGGCGCTTCCCACACGCAGAACCTCCGCGTAATCATAAACCTCCCAGTCTGTTCCGTCCGCGAAGCGGATATGGTTCCGGTCTGACGGATACAGCGTGTCCAACTCCTCGCTGATCACGCCGAAAAGCTCAGACAGACCGTCCCCCGGGAATCCGCCCATATAGCAGAGCTGGTGTTCATCCACATAACCGGTCAGATAAGTGGCAAGCAGCAGGCCGCCATTCTCCACAAACCCTTTCAGGTTGGCAGCGGTATCCGGCCGCAGCATGTACATCATCGGCGCCACTACCATCCTGTATCCGGACAGGTCTGCTTCCGTGGACACCACATTCATCACCACACCCCGCCGGAAGAACTCCTTCCAGATCGTCATACAGGTCTTATCATAGTTTTTCGTCTCTGCACTCGCCAGCTGCCCCTCATTCAGGGCCCAGCGGTTATCCCAGTCCACAAGCAGCGCCACATGGGCGTCCGGCAACTTTCCGGCTGCCGCCGAAAGGCGGCGCAGCATGGAGCCCACTTCGCTCACTTCCCGGAACACCCTTGTGTCGCCGGTCCCCAGATGGTCCACCACCGCTCCGTGATGCTGCTCATGGCCTCCTCTGTTCTTCCTCCACTGAAAATACATCACCGAGTCAGAGCCGCAGGCAATGGCCTGCAGACTGGCCAGACGGTGGACGCCCGGACGCTTCTGCTTGTTATAGGGCATCGCATGTACCACGCTGGGCGTACATTCCATCAGCAGATAGGGCTTCTCCGGTTTCAGGGAACGGATCAGCGCATGATAGAAGGCATTCTTCGCCATGGTGTCATACAACGTCTCCCGGTCATTGTGGTAGGACGGATAGCTGTCCCAGGAAACCAGATCCAGTTCCTTCGCCGCCTGTCTGTAATCCAGCTTCTGGGAGAAGGACATAAAGTTCAGAGTGACCGGAATCTGTGGCGTCAGCTCCCTGAAAATCTGAATCTCCGTCTTCAGGAAATCCACGATATTCCATGTGGTAAACCGTTTCCATTCCACAAGCAGGCCTGGAATACTGTTCTCCCCGTTGGAATAAGGCGGCTCGATCTGGGAGAAATCATTGTAGCAGTGTCCCCAGAAAGGGGTCCACCAGGCCTGATTCAGCTTCTGAATGTCCCCGTCGAACCGTCCCGCCAGATACTCCCGGAACCGTTCCGCGCACAGGGGACAGAAGCATTCGCCTCCCACTTCATTGGAAATATGCCAGAGCAGCAGGCCGGGATGGGAGCCGAAGCGTTCTGCCAGCTTCCTGTCAATGATTCCTATCTTCTCCCGGTATTTGGGAGAAGACCAGCAGCTGTTACCCCGTCCTCCGTGGCGGTTGCGCTCACCGTCAGCCTTCACCATCATCACCGTCGGATAGGTCGCGTCCAGCCAGGCGGGATGGGCCGCCGAGGGCGTGGACAGAATCGTATAAATTCCCTCCGCATGCAGACGGTCCATGATGTCTTCCAGCCAGTCGAAGGAGAACTGCCCTTCGACCGGTTCGTACATCACCCAGGAAAAGACTCCCAGTGTCACACAGTTGACACCGGCCAGCTTCATCAGCCGGATATCTTCTTCCAGAATATCCGGTCTGTCCAGCCACTGATCCGGATTATAGTCTCCGCCGTGCAGAAAGCCGCCTGCCTGCGGAAATAAACAACTTTTCTCCATATCATTCCTCCTCATATTGTTCTTATCAGCCCTTCAGGGAGCCAGCCGCCAGTCCTTCCCGGAAGCTTAATCCACGAATCACCATATTAATTCCAAATTACTTACGTCAGCTTATTTGAAATATCCCAGATAATCCTTTCCTGCTTCAAACATTTCATCCACCATCTGTTTTGTTTCCGCAATGGAAAGCACCGCGGATGTCAGCGGGTCAAACAGAACGGCATGGAAAATCTTCCTCTTATCTCCTTCAATACACCCTTCCACCGCCAGCTCCTCACAGCGTGCGCTGGTATTGACCAGAACTGCCAGATGGTCCGGCAGACTGCCGATGCGGAACGGACGAATTCCTGCTCTGGTAGCCATTGCGGGCACCTCCACACAGCATCCCTGGGGCAGATTGTCAATCAGTCCAAAGTTGCGCAGATTCGCATTAAACTCGTATGGCGTATGGTCCCCAAATACTGCGTTGAAAATACATGCCGCGTATTCTCCGCCCCGGGCGAGATCAAAATCATCCTTTTTCAGCCATTCCTCGATATCCTTCATCCATTTGGCATCCACTTCCCGTTCGAAATACTCGTTCAGAATGTATGCGTGCTTCCCGGGATTCCAGTTAGTGCCGTGAGTACAGTACTTCTCAAGCAGATCCGGACGTTTCCGGAACCAGGCGTTGTATTCGGAATTATGGCCTGAGGACTCGGTCACATAATAGTCAAGTCCCAGAAACATTTCATTGCGCACCTGTTCCTTATTGTATATCTCCGGCCGCTTTACCGCTTCCCTGATAAGCGGGTAAGCGTCCTTACCGTTCCATTTATACTCCAGATAAAAGGCCTGATGATTGATGCCCGCGCAGGTATAGGTAATTTCCCCTATCGGCGCGCCAATCCACTGCGCCAGCATTTCCGCCGTACCCTGTACACTGTGGCAGAGGCCGGTAATATTGGCCTTTGTCTCAGACTGGATGTACCGGCAGAGCATGGCCATGGGATTGGTATAGTTGAGAACTACCGCATCCGGACAATATTTCTCGATATCCCGGCAGATCTCCAGCATCGCCGGCGCGGTGCGCAGAAACCGAAAGATTCCGGACGGCCCGCGGGTGTCCCCCACACAGATGTCGATGCCATACTTCTTTGGTATCTCAATGTCGTTTCGGAAAATATCCGGACCTCCCGACAGAATGGTGATCACGACGCCGTCGGCACCCTCCAGCGCTTCTGCGCGGCTTAAAGTCGCCTTCACCGTCGCAGGATAGTTCCCTTTTTCGATGATTTTTCTGACAGCTCTCTCGCTGTAGGCCAGACGGGTACTGTCAATATCCATCAGCCGGATCTCCGCGTCCCGAAACGCGTCGAAAGTCAGAACATCCCTGACCAGACTTCTTGTGAAGCCGAAGCTTCCTGCACCAATAAACGTTATTTTCTTCATTGCACATCCTCCTTTTTGTATTCGCATCTTTGTTGTGCGTTTGTGCATTGTTTGATGATGAAATCCCTCTGTGGTGTTCATTATACGGTTTTCGCCTGATTTGTGGCATTCATCCTGTGGTTTTATCCGTTTGTACATTAACGTTAATGTGAACAGTAAAAATACATCCCGGCTATTCACCCTTACGACAATACGGACCGCCGCGGTCTCAGGCGTCCTGTGTCCGCGGCGCAGTTATGGTCTCCCCTTCTGCCAGCGCTGTGTCTATCACCATCTGCTCCGTTTCCTCGTTGCCACGGATCTGCCTCACAAGAAGCTCCACGGTCTCCGTCGACATCCTGCCCTTATAGGATTTGATGGAGGTCAGCGCAAAGGGAAGGCTCATTCTTGACTGAATATTGTCGAAGCCAACCAGAGAACAGTCTTTCGGAACACTCTTCCCCTGCCTGCTCAGGCAGTTCCATGCGCTCCAGGCCAGCATATCGCTGAAAGCGAAGATCGCCGTGTAAGTCTCTCCTTCCTTTTCCAGCTGCGTCAGCACATCCTGCACATTCTGGGAGGTGACCTCCACCTCGCGGATCAGCTGTTCAAAAACGGGTATCCCCGCCTCCCTGTATGCCCTTCTGTATCCTTCCAGACGCTCCCTGGCGCTGGAAATATAAGTCGGTCCAAGGAGCAGCAGAATCCGTTCATGCCCTGCTTCCAGAAGCGCCTTCGTCGCCAGATATCCACCCTGTTCGTCATTGCACACCACGTTATTATAATCCGGATGCCGACGTCCGATCAGTACGAAGGGAACTCCCGACTTCCGCAGGAATTCAAGGTTCTTTTCGGATTTCTGGGTGGGACAGATGATGATACCGTCTACGTTCTTCTCCAGCGCGGCCTTAATGGCCGCAAACTCCAGTTCCTCATCTTCGTTGGTATTCAGCAGGAACGAAGCATAACCGTGGCCTCTGGCGTGTATCTCAATCTCCTTCATCATGATAGCGAAATGAGGGTTGGAAACATCCCCCAGAATCACGGCAATGGTATTCGTATAGCCCAGACGCAGAGACGCCGCCAGTGTGTTGTTCACATATCCCATCTGTTTTGCAATCTCATGAATCTTCTCTCTCGTCTCAATGCTGATGTCTTCCTTATTACGCAAAGCTCGCGATACCGTATTCGCGCTGAATCCTGTCCGCTCCGCAATATCTTTTATGGTAACGGCCTTTTTTTTCAATGACATTCGTACTCAATCCCCTTTCCGCGCTGACTCCGCTTTGCCTGGCCTTTTGTTCTTCCCTCTCATAAAACAGACCTTTGGCCGGATATCCCTTTTAGAGGATATTTACTCTGCTCTACTGGTAAGTTAACGATAAAGTCGCTAAATATAAAACCTTTCTCTCTGAATCTTCCTGTACGTTCCTCTCTTTGTATAAAGATGTTATCATAACATTAACGTAAATGTCAAGGTTAATATAGCATGAATCGCCACAGGGTGCAGTGAAAAGAAATCCCCCATAAATGGATTCGGCCCCGCTTCCCATATTCTGCAAAGCGGGGCCGAAATAATTTCGTCTTGTTTTCAGTTTTACAGGCTGGCAGCCTCGTCCACGATCTTCTTCAATGCTGCGAGAGCCTCGTCGGGCAGCTTGTCATAGCCTTCCTTCTTGGTAGCGAAGCCTTCCACTGCGTCCACACGATTCTGCATAGCGCCCTGAAGAGCCTTTACATAATCTGCGTCGCTCAGGTCGGGTGTGAAGCCTTCCCAATCCATGATCTCGATATCCTCGAAAGGTCCCCACTGCTTGAAGCTTGCCTTCTTCTCCACAATGGTCTCCAGGATGCCAAGGGTATCGGCAGGTTTTACCTTCTTGCCCATGAAATCACCGGTGTTGATAATGTAGCAGTCAACGTTCTTCTCGTCAACCAGCTTCTTGAACTTCTCATAGTCATTTACCAGAGGATAGGTTCTGAACGGATTCGCGTAAGGAACGATACGAAGTGCGTTCATATCGGTACCTGCGGCCACACGCTCTGCGGTGGATGTCTTGGTAGCCAGGGTGGCGCCCATAACGGATGCCAGCGCGGCGCCTTTCAGCTTCACTACAGGCGGAATGGTGGGATCCTTCATAATCCAGAAGATAGCGTTCACGGGAGCGTCGATCTTGTCCACGCGGTTGGGAGACCACAGTTTGGACTTGATGGCACGGCCGTTGCCGTTCCTGATATCCTCGGTC
>JAAWLQ010000147.1 GCA_022797995.1 Lachnospiraceae bacterium | reverse complement strand
CCCGCCACCTGCTCCAGCAGATTTTTCTGTATTTCATCCATAATGATTTCCTCATTTCTCCTTTTTTAGTTTACAGGGACATTTACTGCTGAAAATACTTGCAGCTCTCCGTGCCCTTCAGCAGTTCCGGCAGGATGTCCTTCCGCTGCCCTCTGGCCTGTACGGACCCTTCCGCCAGCACCACGATTTCGTCCGCTATGTTCAGAATCCTTTCCTGATGGGAGATGATAATCAGGGAATTGTCGCTTTCCCGGTGCATCTCTTCGAAGACCTGAATCAGGTTGTTGAAGCTCCAGAGATCGATTCCGGCCTCGGGCTCGTCGAAAACGGATAAAGGAGTGTTGCGGGCGATAATAGTGGCAATCTCAATCCGCTTTAATTCGCCGCCGGAGAGACTGGCGTCCACGTCCCGGTTCACATAGTCTCTGGCGCAGAGGCCCACTTTTGACAGGTAGTCGCAGATGGAAGGGAACTGTATCTTCTCTCCCGCGGCCAGCCGAATCAGATCGCTTACCTTGATACCCTTGAACCGTACCGGCTGCTGAAAGGCGAAACTGATGCCCAGCCGGGCTCTTTCCGAAATGTTCATCTGTGTGATATCCCTGCCATTGTAGAGAATTTTACCAGAAGTTGGGGTCTCGATTCCCATAATCAGCTTTGCCAGGGTGGATTTGCCGCCGCCGTTGGGGCCTGTTATGGCGATGAAAGCGTGATCTTCAAAGGTCAGGCTTACATCCCTGATAATTTCTTTCTGTGTGTCGGCATCATCGGATACCTGAAAACAGAGATTTTGTAATTCCAGCATATGTGTCCTCCTGAGGGGCTGCCATGTTGAAGCTCTGAGATGTCTGCTTTGACAAGCCCTTTGTGTGTTGGTTGAATTTCATGACGGTTCAGACAGTCTCTTCCGCGAGGGCGGCCATTGCGGTATGGAGCAGCGGAAGCCCTGCAGCTTTACATGAGCCGTATGCTTTTACAGTATAACACAGAAAACGGAAAATCCATACTTTTTTTTCACAGGAATATCTTTCCCTTTTCATCATATATTGGAGAAAGGAGGACAGGTCGATGGAAAACTCTATCTTACAGCTCTTTCCCTTTCACAGCCGTCAGCTCTGGCAGCAGGCGGCCATGGAGCAGGAACATATCCAGGAAATCCGGCTGCGGGCCGGCAGGCCGGTAATACTCTACATGGAAGGCAGAGAGACATATCTCACGGCCCGGGGAGCGTTTACGGATTCTTTCCGGCAGGCCCGGATCATAACGGAAAAAGAGCTGGAAGAGACGCTGGAGCATATCTGCCATTACTCACCCTACGCTTTCGAGGAGGAACTGCGGCGGGGATTTGTCACAGTGGCGGGGGGACACCGGGTGGGCGTGGCGGGACAAGCCGTGCTGGAGGCCGACGGAAGCGTTCGCACGCTGAAAAATATTGCTTTTCTGAACATTCGGGTATCTCATCAGAGGAAGGGAGCCGCGGACAGCGTGCTGCCGGAACTGTATACTCAGGGAATGCTGAAAAGTGCGTTGATCATTTCGCCGCCGGGCTGCGGGAAAACCACACTGCTTCGGGATCTGATCCGTCAGATTTCCGACGGAAATGCCTGGGGGCGGGGAATGACCGTCGGAGTGGTGGACGAGCGCTCCGAGCTGGCGGGAGCCTTCCTGGGCAGACCACAGAACGATATGGGGATGCGCACGGATGTGCTGGACGGCTGTCCGAAGGAGACGGGAATGCTTTTGTTGCTGCGCTCCATGTCTCCTCAGGTGATTGCCATTGACGAACTGGGCAGCGACGGGGAACTGAGAGCCCTTGGGCAGGCGTCCGCCTGCGGATGCAGAATTCTGGCCACCGTACACGGGGAGAGCAGGGAAGATGTGGAACGCAGGTTCGGACGGGAGCCGGCTTTCTGGGAGAGAATGTTTGACTTGTTTCTGCTGTTGGGCAGGGAGAAGGGAAAATGTGTGATAAAACAGATAGAAAAAAGGGGGGAGAGGCATGTTCAGAATTCTGGGAGGCTGTATGATTTTTAGCGGTTGTCTGGGGCTTGGAATCTGGTATCGATATCAGCTGACGGGCAGGATAAAGGCATTGCGGGAGCTGCAGAATATTCTGGAGTTGCTGGCGGGAGAAGTGCGGTACGGAAGAGCCACGCTGCCGGAATGCTGCGGACACATTGCAAGGTATCTTCCCCCTCCTTTTGACGAAGCTTTTGCCGGGATAGGAAGCAGGATGGCGGAAAATACGGGAGTCTCTTTCGGGACGGTTTTCCGGGAGGAGACGGAAAGGTCTCTGGCCATGCTGCCCTTAAAGGAGGAGGACAGAGAGAATTTCCTCAGGTTTACGACCAAAACGGGATTCGCGGACGGACAGATGCAGCTGCGTACAATAGAGCAGAGCATGGAGCTGCTCCGGGCCACGGAAGAGCAGCAGGCGGGAGAAAATGCCGAAAGGTGCAGAATGGCGGTAGGCCTGGGCGCAATGGGCGGCCTGTTGCTGATTCTGGTATTGATATAAAAGACAACAGCAAAACAGGAAAACAGCGGTTGTTCTGGTATTGCCAGGGCAGCTGCAAAACTGGAATAAGAGAGGCGCCATGGGAGTAAGTCTGATATTTAAAATAGCGGCAGTGGGAATATTGGTAACCATACTGAGCCAGATATTGAAGCACAGCGGCAGAGAGGAACATGCTTTCCTGATCAGCCTTGCGGGACTGATTCTGGTACTTACCTGGATTGTGCCGTATATTTACGAGCTGTTCCAGACCATACAGACATTGTTCGCATTATGACGGGAAAAGGGACTCTGCGAATTGCTATAAACGGCAGTCTGTACCGTCTGTGCGGCAGTTCCATAACATTTCGACGAAAATTATGTCAGGAGGGCAGGAGCGTGACGGTACTGATCAAGATCGCTTTTCTGGGAATTGCGGGTGTGCTGCTGGCGATACAGTTCAGAGGAAGCAAATCGGAATATGCCACTTACATAGGACTGGCTGTGGGCATGATCATTTTTTTCTTCAGTATTCGTCAGGTGGAGGCTGTGACGGCGCAGTTTTCACGGATAAAAAGCTATCTGAACGGCGCGGAGGAATATCTGTCCATTTTGCTTAAGGTTATCGGAATTACATATATCTGCGAATTCAGCTCCGGAATCTGCAAGGACGCCGGGTATCAGGCGGTTGCAGGGCAGATTGAGGTGCTGGGAAAGCTGACGGTAATGCTTTCGGGGCTGCCCATCCTTTTCGCCGTGATTGAGCAGATTCAGAGTTTTCTGTAAGAAAGATAAGAGACCGGACAGGAAAAAGGATATATTTGGTTAATATCCGGGAGTTTGGATGGAACACGGAACCGGAATAAGGAGGCGGCAGGCGGGGATGGATTGGAATCTTATTTGGCAGGATTACGGACTGGACAGGCTGGAGGAGGGGATTGGCCGGCTGTTCCCGGAGAAAACTTTCAGCCTGGAACAGCTGTTATCCCAGGTGGTGTCAGGGGATATCTTCGGTGCGCTCAGCTCTCTGTTTCAGGGGAGCATCTCTGACTTTACAGGACAGATTGTCAGTATGAAGAATATCTTTATCTGGCTGATTGTGCTGGGAATTGTGTCCTCACTGATGACGCATTTTGTAGAGATATTTGACAGACGCCAGGTGGCGGACATGAGCTTTTATTTTATGTATCTTCTATTTACGACGGTGCTGCTGAAATGCTTTGCGCAGGCGGCGGACACTGCGGCCCGGACTATAGAAAACATCACGCTTTTTGTCAGGCTTCTGGTGCCGGCCTATCTGCTTTCCGTGAGCGTCTCCTCCGGGGCGATTACGGCGGGAGCTTCCTGTCAGCTGATGCTGTTCGTCATATACGGCGTGGAATATATTCTGTCGGCACTGCTGCTGCCATTGATTTACAGTTTTTGTATGTTGTCTATCGTAAATGGGATATGGATAGAAGAAAAGCTTGGCTTCCTGATTGATTTCCTGGGGAAGGTGACAGGCTGGGTCTTGAAGGGAGCGCTGGGGGTGGTCACTGGAATTGGTGTGTTCCAGAGGCTGATTGCGCCGGTGGTGGACTCCGCCAGGAATTCCGCCCTTCAGAAGCTGGTGTCCGCCATCCCGGGTGTGGGTGCGGCCGCGGGGGGAGTGGCGGAGCTTGTACTGGGCTCCGCGGTGGTGATTCGGAACAGCATCGGCGTGCTTCTGCTGCTTTTGCTGCTGCTTCTCTGCGCGTTGCCGCTTTTGAAAATAGCCGTAATTTCAGGAGTACTTAAATGTGCCGCCGCTTTTATGGGAATTGTCAGCGACAAAAGGATAACCACCTGTGCGGACAAGACCGGCGACGCGGGGCTGCTGCTCCTTCGCACCACAGGCACCGCAATGCTTTTGTTCCTGATTGCTATTGCGGTGACGGCATAAGGGAAACAGTGACTGAGCGGAAGGCACCCGGAGCAGGTTACGGCCGAAAAGCGGACGGAACTTGCTCCACAGGAACAGGCGCCGGCCGGGCAGGCTGGGAACTAAGAAAGGGGAGGGATATGCTGAATTCTTTTTTTCAGGCCATCTGCAGGGTGGGCGTTTTCATGATATGCGCCCAGGCTCTGATGCATTTCAGGGCCCAGGAGACCTATGAGAAATATCTGAAAATGCTGGTGAGCATCATGATTCTGATTCAGCTTTTTATCCCTGTGGGCGCATTTTTCACAGGGGGAAGCGGAGAGGAGACCGCGGAGGCGCTGAGGCAGTTCCGGAGGGAGATGGAAGCGGGTATAGAGGCCGCCGAAGAGAATGCGGCCGCGGCGGATGCCATTCTGGAACAGATGACTCTGGAGGAGGTACAAAGGCGGATGGAGGAGCAGGAGAGGCAGGCGGAAGAGGAGCGGGCCGCGGAGATGGAGGCACAGGAGCAGGAAGTGCTGTCAGGAGGAGACCGGGAGGAAGGGCAGCGGGAGAGGCAGGAGGTGTCGCCGGAGAAGGACAGAGAGGAAGGGCAGCAAGTGTCGCCGGAGAAGGACCGGGAGGAAGGGCAGAAGGTGTCGCCGGAAAAGGAACGGGAGGCGGGACAGCGGGAAGAAGGCGGGACCGATGGAGTCCGGGAAATCAAAGTGGATCCTGTATCTGTTGAAGTATCAGGAAGAAAATGAAAAATATTTCAGGAAGGGACGAAATGCGGAGCTTGAACTGGAAAAAATGGGTGGAAGAAAAAAATTTTCAGAAGGGGTTTCGGAGAGACAATTTTATTATTCTGGTTCTGGCCGGAATTCTGCTGATTATCATAGCGCTTCCCGTAAAAAGTGACAGGGGAAAAGGGGAGGATGCAGGGAATGCGGAATCCGGAAGTGACCTGTCCGGGATTTCCGGGACAAAGAGCGGAGGGCAGACTGCGGAGAAACCGGAAGAACCATCCGGAGATACGGCTGATTCGGACGAGGCATATGCCGCGCATCTGGAGGAACGTCTCACGGAGCTTTTATCCCAGATGGCGGGAGTAGGCAAAGTGAAGGTGATGATCACACTGAAAGCTTCCCGGGAGCTGGTTGTGGAAAAGGAGCAGCCGGTGAGCCGCTCCTCCACCCATGAGAGCGACGCTCAGGGGGGCAGCAGGATGATCAGCGAGACGGATTCCCGGGAGAATACCGTGTACCGCACGGAAGGCGGCGCAAGCGAACCTTATGTGATCAAAACTCTGCCGCCGAAGATAGAAGGGGTGCTGGTGGTGGCGGAGGGAGCCGGAAACGGAACGGTGAACCGGACCATTGTGGAGACCGTACAGGCGCTTTTCGGAGTGGAGGCCCATAAGGTGAAGGTAGTGAAGATGGAGACGGAGAGCAATGAGGATATGTAGTATTTTGGAAAAAGGAAAAGCATATATCCCGGGGAAGGCTCATACAATGAACTAGTAAAACACGAAGAGGGGAATCAAAGTGAAAAACCTAATCAAGAAAAATCAGCTTATGATAACAGCGCTGGCAATTATGATTGCAATCGCAGGCTATCTGCAGTTTGCCGGGAACGGACTGGAGGATGACTATCTGAAAGTGGAGGACGACAACGTGGAGACGGGCAATGCCAGTCCGGTGGATTCGGACGGCATCATCAGCCAGAACGAGACCCTGGACGGACTGCTGGATTTGTCGGAAGAAGATTTGCTGGCGGGATATACGGATATCGGAAGTCTGGATACGGATTTGGACATTATCGCGGATGATTATCTGGACAGCGGAATGGAAGTGGCCGATACGTCCGGTGCGGCGGAAGGGGAAATCACAGGCGTAACACCGGAGGAAGGAGAAGTTCCCGGGGAGGCCGTATTTACCTCGACTCAGGGTGTGTCGATGCTCTCTGACGCGAAGCTTCTGAAAGAACAGACCAGGGCGAAGAATAAGGAGACACTGCTGGAGATTATCAACAGCGCGGGACTCAGCGACGACCAGAAGCAGTCGGCGGTGGACAGCATGGTGGAGATGACCGCCATCGCGGAAAAGGAAGCGGCTGCGGAAATCCTTCTGGAGGCAAAAGGATTCCAGGATGTGGTGGTCAGCATTAACGGCAACGCCGTGGACGTGGTAGTCAATGCGGCGGCTCTGGACGATGTGATGAGAGCCCAGATCGAGGATATCGTAAAACGCAAAACGGAAATACCTGCGGAGAATATCATCATCAGCACAGTGGCAAATCCGAAATAAGTTTGTTTTACATAGAAAAAAAGATGTGATATAATATCCGCAAAGGGCAGAGTCAAGTGCCCGAAGAAGCAGCTGCCGTGCTTGCACGAGCAGATGATTATTCGGGGATTTGACGAGCGAAGCGAACCCGAAATTCCTGCTTTTGGGGTTTCGGGTCTCTGCCCGGGACTTGAAAAGCCACAGCTGAGAGGACAGAAGAGCGTATGAAGAGAGTATTTTTAATTATTCTGGACAGTTTTGGAATCGGTGCAATGGAGGATGCGGCTGCTTACGGCGATGTGGATGTGAACACGCTGAGAACCGTGTCCTCCAGCCCGTTCTTTCATCTTCCCAATATGGAGGAGCTGGGATTATTTCAGATAGACGGAGCGGCCCGGGGGGAGAAATCCGCGGGGAAAGCGTCTCATAAAGCGCTGATTGCCCGTATGACAGAGCGTTCCAGGGGGAAAGATACCACTATCGGTCACTGGGAAATTGCGGGAGTATATTCTCCGAAGCCGCTGCCCACCTATCCGGAAGGTTTTCCGGAGGAAGTGCTGGATGCCTTTCGGCAGAGGACGGGAAGAGGCGTGCTCTGCAACCTGCCTTACTCCGGGACGGCGGTGATTCAGGAGTACGGCGACGCCCATATGCGGACCGGCGATCTGATTGTGTATACTTCCGCGGACAGCGTGTTCCAGATAGCGGCTCACGAGGAGATAGTCCCGCTGGAGCAGCTCTATGAATACTGCCGGATTGCCAGGGAGATTCTCCGGGGAGAGCACGGTGTCGGGAGGGTGATTGCCCGGCCCTTTATCGGTCCCTGTGGGGGACAGTTTACCAGAACCGCCCACAGACATGATTTTTCCATTCTTCCGCCTTCCACGACCATGCTGGACCAGCTGTCGGAGAACGGGAAGTCTGTGATTGGCGTTGGGAAGATTAAGGATATCTTTGCCGGAAAGGGAATCACGGAATCTGTGTATACCTCGGGAAATGAGGAGGGCATGGAGCGGACGCTGGAATATCTGGACAAAGATTTTGAAGGATTGTGCTTTATTAATCTGGTGGATTATGATATGCTGTATGGGCACCGCAGGGATGTGGACGGCTACGCGAAGGCTTTGAGCCGTTTTGACGAAAGGCTTCCGGAGATGCTGGGGAAGCTGCGGGAGGATGATATCCTGATGATCAGCGCGGACCACGGCTGCGACCCGGGATACCTGGCCAGCACCGATCATACCAGAGAGTATACGCCTTTTCTCATGGCGGGACCGAAAGTGATTCCGGGCAATCTGGGAACGCGCGGGACTTTTGCGGATATCGGGGCCACCGTGCTGGATTATTTCGGGATCCGGCCGGATTTTGGGGGAGAATCCATGCTGCTCCTCAAGGAGGGGCTGTCCTTCGGAGAAGACGGAACCGTCACTCCGTCGTAGTTAAGAGAAGATTAAGCGCAGAATTGCTGCGATGACCTGACAATGGAAGGAAGTAGACAAATGAACGATTATACGGAAGAAATAAACCGCCGCCGTACCTTTGCGATTATTTCCCACCCCGACGCGGGAAAGACAACGCTTACGGAAAAGTTTCTGCTGTACGGCGGCGCCATCAATCTGGCGGGAAGCGTCAAGGGAAAGGCCACGGCCAGACACGCGGTCTCCGACTGGATGGAGATAGAGAAGGAGAGAGGAATTTCCGTCACCTCCTCCGTCCTTCAGTTTGAGTACGGAGGGTATTGTATCAATATCCTGGACACGCCCGGACATCAGGATTTCTCCGAGGATACCTACCGGACGCTGATGGCGGCGGACTCCGCCGTGATGGTAATCGACGCGTCCAAAGGTGTGGAGGCCCAGACAAGAAAGCTGTTCAAGGTATGTGTCATGCGCAGGATTCCCATTTTTACTTTTATCAACAAGCTGGACCGGGATGCCAACGATACCTTCGATCTGCTGGACGACATTGAGAAGGAGCTGGGGATTGCCACCTGTCCTCTGAACTGGCCCATCGGGTCGGGAAAGGAATTCAAAGGGGTCTATGACAGGGGGAAGAAATGTGTGATCTCCTATTCTGATACGGAAAAGGGGACGAAGGAAGGGACAGCCACGGAGATTCCTCTGGAGGAGGAAGGGCGCCTGCGGGAAGCCATCGGCGACGGGCCTGTGGACAGGCTGTTGGAGGAGATGGACCTTCTGGACGGCGCGGGGGCGGAATTTGATCTGGAGGCCGTCCGGGCGGGAGATCTGACGCCGGTATGCTTCGGCTCCGCCCTCACCAATTTTGGCGTGGA
>JAAWLQ010000146.1 GCA_022797995.1 Lachnospiraceae bacterium | reverse complement strand
TAATAAGCATCCTGGCATATAAAGGAATACTGCATTTTTAAAAATTGCTGGTAGTACCATCCAGTGACCCCTCTGGGTAGTTCCCTTCCATTTACTTTCGGCTGAACTGACCGAAATCTACCCCGACTGCGCCGGCGGAAGAGGGTTCGCGGACGGTCTGGTCCGATGCGTGGAAAAGACGGAAAGGAAGTTCGTGTTTGTCATCGACGAATGGGATGCGCTGATTCGGGAAGCGAAAGACGATGCCGTGGCACAGAAACGGTACCTGAGCCTTTTGCGAGAGTGGTTTAAGAGCAATAATTTTACCCCGAAAGTGGTGGCTGCCGCTTATATGACGGGGATTCTTCCCATTAAGAAGGATAGTTCCCAGTCCGCTATCTCGGACTTTATGGAATATTCCATCCTTAATCCGGGGGGATTCGCGGAATATACCGGCTTTACGGAGAAAGATGTACGGAATTTATGTAAGAAATATGAAATGAGTTTTGAAGAGGCAAAAAAATGGTATGATGGGTACGATTTTTCGAAGAATGGCGCAGTCTACAATCCATATTCTGTCATGTGTGCAGTCAAATTCCGGGAATTTCAGTCCTATTGGAGGAAGACGTCTGCGGCGGAATCACTGATGACATATATCAACATGGATTTTGACGGCATGCAGGAAATTATCCTGCGTTTGATATCGGGGGAAGAAATCGAGGTTGATACGGATAATTTTGAAAACGATTTCGAGACCTTCAGAAGCAGGGACGATGTGCTGACCTTGCTTATCCATTTGGGATATCTGACCTGGGACAGAAAGGAAAAAACTGCCAGGATTCCCAATGAGGAGATAAAGGCAGAATTCCGGAAGATTCTGAAAGGCGGGACTGTGAACCGAAAATGGATGGAGCTGATCGGCCATTCGCAGAAGCTTTTGGAGGATACCATTGCGGGCAATGCAGAGGCAGTAGCAAAGGCAATAGAGGAGATACGCGACACGCAGTACGCGCCCACCTTCTACAATAACGAACAGGCACTTCGATACGTGATCAAGTTTGCATACATTGCTGCCATTGACCAATACCTTAAAGTTGAGGAATTGCCATCCGGGAAGGGCATCGCGGATGTGGTGTATCTGCCTAAGCGGAAAGCCATGCTTCCGGCTATGGTGATAGAACTGAAATGGGATAAGTCACCGGGAGGGGCCATCAAACAGATGCGGGACAGAAATTATCCCGCAGTGCTTAAGGATTACGGCGGCGAGATTGTGATGGTGGGAATCAACTATCATTCGAAGACAAAGACCCACACATGCAAAATTGAGAAGATCTGACCCTGTGGAAAAATATTTGATTACAGGAGCCACAGGTCGTATCGCATTCTGCGGATCTGGTGTTTCGTGGGTTTGATAGCTGTCCTACGCCTCGGCCAGCGGAGGCTATGTGGCAAGGCATATTCTGAATGGGTGAATGTAGAACGTGATGACTCTTACCGGCTGTATATGAAGAAGGAGGTTACTGTGCCAATGATGAAGTTAAATAACAAAAAGCTGTTTTTGATTTTAGGTGTCTGCGTTTTTCTCTTGGGAATAACAGGGGTTGCAATTGCCAGGTCAGATAAATTTTTCGGTGACAGAACAGGGTCCGAAGATCCTTCCCTTTCAAATGAAAACTTATTTCCTTCTTATTGTGATCATGCCGCGGATGTAATGACTTACGTGCTTGAAGAGGATGACAAGATTGCGGACTGTGAAATAGATGTAAGCTGTTCAGATGAAGAAATTCTGTCGGTTACAGCTGAAATTATTTTGGCTGCCCAAAGTACGGAAAATGAGATTCAGTCCGATAAAATAGCAGATTATATCTCTCAGACCTTAGATATTCCAACTGAAAAAATAGCGATATCTATCCACTAAAGTCAGATCCCTGTAGAGCGATAGAATATTTGCCGAAAGAATAGGATTGCAGTACGATAATCAGAAAAAGGAGAAACGGTTGGAAGATTACAGAGAGGATGAAAGATTCGGATATTTCCTGAAAGAGCATCGGATAAAATATACGATTACTCTGGAACAGCTGTCGGAAGGACTGTGTTCCGCCAGTGAGCTGGCACGGATTGAGACGGGTACGCGAGTCGCGGGGAAGGCACTGCAGGACAGGCTTCTGCAGCGCCTGGGCATATCGCCGGACGTCTATGAATGCCTTCTCTTCCAGGAGGATTACATACCATGGAAAAAGAGACAGCAACTGCTGTACCTGACTGCACAGGGGAGCAAGGAGGAAGCATACAGGCTTCTTGAAGAATATAGAGAACAGTATGAGGTAAAAGCAGAAAAGGATGTGGACAGGCGGCTGGAACGACAGTTTTGCCTGAGTATGGAGGCTCAGCTTCTGCAAAGCGAGGATGTGACAGAAGTATCGGACGGAATGCGGCAGCAGAAAAAAAGACAACAGGAAAAGGCGGGGGATTTGTTCAGAGAGGCCCTGGAACTGACGGTAAATTCTCCCTCTGAAGGGATTAGCGGGAGGATCTGTTCCGTGCAGGAGCTGAATCTGCTGCTGGAGTGGATTCATCATGAAAGCCCGCAGAACTGGGAGGAATATTACAGGGAGATTTTGTATCAGATTGCGGACTCCAGATTTGATGCGGTCAGCCGGGCAAAAATATACCCCAAAGCGGTATATTATCTGTGTCGGGACGGACTGGCCATGGGGAACTGGGGGCTGGAGGAGAAGGCGGAAGGTCTGACGTTGTGTGAGGAGGCCATGGACAGACTGCGGGAGGCCGGGCGGATGTATTATCTGTGGGAGATTCTGGGGCTATCAGCGGTTCTGGCCCGGGAGATTGCCGCAGGACAGCGGGCAGCGGGGGCGCCCAGGAAAGCAGAGGAAGCGGAAAAGAAGATACAGAGGTGGAGAGAGCAGGCCGAGGCGCTGGAAGCAGTGCACGGGGAGTTTGGAGTTCCCGTGGAGACGAGAGATTTCTGCTGGCTGTATGTGGAGAAGGAGGTCTACTGTATCAATGATGTGATTCGAATCCGACGAGAGATGCTGGGGATTACCAGAAAGCAGCTTTGTGACGACGGTATTCTCTGCTCGGAGAAGACCTTACGGCGCCTGGAAAACGGGAGGAAGAAAATTCAGAAGGGGATATTGCGGGAACTGCTGGGACGGCTGCGCCTGTCGGCGGAATCCTGCAGAACTGAGCTGGTTACTTCTGACCCGGAGGCGGTGAAATTAATGCGCAAAGCGTGGGACCAGGTCGATAATTGGGAAAGTGAGGAGGCGGATCTGCTGCTGGGGCAGCTGAAGGAAAGAATATCTCTGGAGGTACCTTCCAACAGACAGGCCTGGCTACGCTGTCAGGCTGTAAATGAGGTTCACAAAGGAACCATTACAGGGGAACAGTGCATTGAAAAGATCAGGGAAGCGCTGGAATGTACATTGCCATGGGAAGCAGCTATGAAACTGGGAGAGAAGTATCTGACCAATGAGGAGATCAGTTGTATTCTGGGTATGGTCAGTTGGAAGAAAGAAATGGATGAGGAAAAGAAGAGGCAGCTTGTTGTATTGGAGGAACAGTATGGAGCCTGCGAAAGGGAGAAACTGATTTTCTGCTTTATTAACATGTATGAGATCGTGATGGGAGGTGTAGCAAGTGAGCTGGGAAATATGGGGGAATATGACCATTCAGACGTAATCAGTCGGAATATTATAAGGGAATGCCTTTACCAGCGCCGTACTTTTGGGGTTCATGGAGGAATATATGGTATGATGTGGAATAATGCTCAGCGGCAGAAGGAAGGCATTCCCATTAGACAGCAACAGAATCCGGAGAAGGATTTAAGGCATTGTATTATATTCAGTGAACTTGGGATGGAGAAGCATGATATGGAATTCTACAGGAGAAAATTGCAATCCGGAAAAGGGACATAATATAAGTATTCCGCTAATGAGATTATGCCTTTTTTCCCTCTCTGCGATCTCTATCATCTAAAGGTTGTATTCCCGGTTCCGGTTCTCCCTCCACATTCCCTCCTCCACCAGTGGTATCCGGTCCATCACCTATAGGCGGTAGAGTTCCGGTTAATATCGGCAGAAGAGACAGGGTGGTGACAAGTGTGGCAATTGTTTTTTGGATGATTGTTTTCTTTTTCATAAGAATTCTCCTTTGCTTTGATATTAGATTTGCTAAAAAGCTTCTAGTAAAAATTATAAGAAGTAGTGAGGGGAGTTTCAAGGGACAGAGTTGTCAAAAAATCTGGATGAATTTTTTGACAACTCTGTCCCTTGTGGTGACGACAAAGCTGTGATATGGTAATGTCATCGGAAGACAGCTGAATTCTGAAACATAAAATTTAATAACAATCATAAAAGGAGGGACATGATTTATGAAAAAATTAAAGTTATTAAAGCGGTGTATTTGTTTTGCAATAATGTTTGTTTTGTCTTTTCCTGTAACAGTGTCCGCAGCTGAAGATAAGAATACGGGAGATTTAAATACCACCAATTTTGAAACTATGATTTCTCTTGACACACTTCAGCCAGGCGATGTGTTATTTCTTGGCATGTTAGGAGAAGAGAAGCTTTGTGTTGAAGTAGTTTACGATAGTGAGTATTCTACCTATGGCCTTGGTGACCAGCCTGTGAGAACAAAAACATACGTATTGTATAAAGAAAATATTTTGGGAATTAAGACAGATCTGTTTTCAGTGACAACAACATGCCGTTGGAAAAGATATGAAAAAATTGAATCATTTGAGTGTACAGCGGAATCATTGCATTCTAGTGTAACATGTTCGTGGTATAGGGAGGTAATAGAAAACCCTACATTTTGGGCACGTACATTAAAAGTAACGTATGGTGGTCTCAGTAGTGAGGATGTCATCTTTAGTGCTGGTTTGGATGCAGAAAATGACAAGCTTTATTTGAAGTGTTCATGGGATTTTGAATGAGGAAAATGAGGAAGTTTAATAAAAAGTCATTTTTGGTTTTTGGTGTCTGCGTTTTTCTTCTGGGGATAACAGGCTTTGTAATTACCAGGTTGAAGTGTTTCCACAGTAACGGAATAGATGCTGAAGGTTCTTCTCTTTCAGACGAGGATTTATTTCATTCTTATTGTGACTATGCCGTTAATTTTATGACTTATGTACTTGAAAGTGATGATAAGATTGCGGACTGCGAAATAAATGTAAGCTATTCAAATGAAGAAATCCTGTCAGTTACAGCCGAAATTGTTTTGACTGCCCAAAATACGGAAAATGAGATTCAGTCCGATAAAATAGCAGATTATATATCTCAGACCTTAGACATTCCAACTGAAAAAATAGCGATATCTATCCACTAAAGTCAGATCCCTGTAAAGCGATAGAATATTTACCGAAAGAGAGAATTTTACGAAAGTCAGGCTTTCTCAACCCTTGACATTCTGTGGAATTCTCTTTCTCTATGAAGAATGTCTGGAATCTTTTTTGCTTATGTGAAACGATGCAGGCAAGTACGCCTGCTGTTTATGTTAACTTAAGGAGATGCGACAGAACTACCATTGTTTCAAATGGATAAAGGAAAACATTTTGCAGGAAAAGCGGTATGAAAGAACTATGAAGGACAAAAAAGAAAGTGAGGTAACGATTATGCGGTATGATGTACGGTGATTTTTGTCAGTAATCGGATTATAGATATCGATTTCTGATTTTATTTCACTTTGAAAGAGAGGATTCTTGCAAAATGTTTTCCATTTTTAAAAATGTAAAGAGAAAATCCATTCTGTGGTATATCATGATCGTACCGCTGAGTGTGACGGTGTCAACCGCTTTCGCCATGTCTTTGCAGCCTGTGATTGACAGAGGACTGTCTGGGGATATGGCTGCTTTTGCAGGAGCGGCTGTCTGGGCGGTTCTGTGTGTTGTGTTGGACGGAATTGGGGTCTGCCTGGAGAATGTCCAGCGGACCAGGCTGGTGAATGAAGTTGCAAGGCAGCAGCGTTTAAAGTATTTTAAAAGCTTTTTCAGACAGCCTATAAGCTGGTTTGCCGGGAAAGACAGTGCATATTATCTGTCAAAGCTTACAGCGGATGCGGAAATGGTGGCCGCAAAATACTGTGAAGGGATGTTGAGGATTTACAAGGCTGTATGGAGTCTGATCCTTTCCATTGCAGTGATAGCATTTACCCGTTGGGAGCTTGCTGTCTATGTGTTCATTTTTTCCTTTTTGTCCGTGAACCTTCCGAAGCTGTTCCAGAAAGAAGCCGGCGCCGCGGAGCAGGCTTACCTGAACAGCAGTAATGCACATATGGCCCGGGCCCAGGAGAGTATCCGCAATTATCTGCTGATTCATCTCCACGGTCTGGCGGATGCTCAGATTGCGAAATATGATGAGGCTGCTGCCGATATGGCGGAAAAGAATACAGCGCGCCAGAAAAAGTATTTTTTCATGGATATGGCCGCAGGAGGAATCAGCTCCCTAAGCTTTGTGCTGATTATTGTATTTGCCATGGTTCTGGTGCTCCAGGGGAAGCTCAGTGTGGGCTATATCATGTCCGTCAGCCAGCTTCTTGGAGGTATCATGTTTCCTTTTGAAGTGCTTCCGGGCTACCTGCTGGCTTATCGTACAGGCAGAGACATTTACCGGGCAAATGTGGAGGA
The DNA here is from genome assembly GCA_022797995.1 of Lachnospiraceae bacterium. Classification (GTDB taxonomy): domain Bacteria; phylum Bacillota; class Clostridia; order Lachnospirales; family Lachnospiraceae; genus Acetatifactor. The sequence goes on along the minus strand of JAAWLQ010000146.1, from coordinate 2,336 downwards.
GCTGGAAAGTAAGGCAGTACAGGACAGGCAGCAGAAAAAGGAAATTCCCGGGGTGCCGGAAGGCGGTCTCATCAGGCTGGAAGGGCTGAAGTTTGCGTATCAGGATGCCGCTCCATTGTTAAAGGGAATTACCCTGTCTCTCAACATGAAGCAAAAATATGCGCTGGTGGGAGCCAGTGGTTCCGGAAAAAGTACGTTGTCGAAAATCGTGATGGGATTCCTGCCGCCCGAAGAGGGGACGGTAACTGTCAACGGCCTTTCTCTGGAGGAGATTGACAGGGAATCTCTCTATGGACAGATATCCTATCAAAGCCAGTATGTGACATTTTTTCAGGATACGGTCCTGAACAATATCTGCCTGGGAGCGAGGCTTTCGAAGCAGGACATAGAGCAGATAGTGAAAAATGCATGTCTGGAAGATTTCCTGAAGGCTCTGCCGGAGAGGGAGAATTCCGTCATTGAAGAGGACGGGAAGAACATTTCCGGAGGAGAGGCACAGCGGATCGGTCTGGCCAGGAGCCTGGCAAAACGGCCCCGATTCATGATATTTGATGAAATTGCGGCTTCTCTGGATAATCAGACGGCGTTGGAGATCGAGAAGACCATACTGTCGTTGCCGGATGTGGGAATGCTGATGATTACCCATCGGATTTTTGAGGAAAATATGCGGCGGTACGATAGAATCTTTGTCCTGAAAGAGGGCAGGATTTCCGAAGAGGGCTGCTGGGACGAGCTGATGGAAAGGAAAGGTGATTTTTACAGGCTGGCAGTTCCGGAATCATAGAATACAGTGACTTGTGTAAATGTAACAGAAAAGTCGAAAGTTTACTGAAAACGAAAAACCGTTTTTGGGTATTATAAGGTTGCAAATTATCTGTATAATTGCTATACTGGAAATCACAGAACAGTTCAGAGCGGTCGTGGAATTGCTTTCATACTCGTGAACGCATTTAATTGCCGCTTACCATACCGGTATTGTAGAAGCGTTCACTCGTTATACATTTAGATCGGCAATTGTTTTTGTTCGTGAGTATATATAGCAGACAATGGCAGAGAGCATGTGGCAGGAGGTGCCTATGGGAAGAACGGTGGCAATCGGACTACAGGATTTCGGCGATCTGATACGGAAGAATTATTTCTATATTGATAAGACTGCCTTCATTAAGGAATGGTGGGAAAGCGGGGACAGTGTGACGCTGATTACCCGCCCCCGCCGTTTCGGCAAGACTTTGAATATGAGCATGCTGGAGCAGTTTTTTTCCGTGGATTATGCAGGAAAGGGAGAAGTGTTTCAGGGACTTTCTGTGTGGGAGGAAAAATCCCCTGGTGGGGAAAATCCCCTTTCAGGGGATTATAAATACAGGGAGATACAGGGAACGTATCCGGTCATCAGTCTGTCCTTTGCCAATATAAAGGAAAAGGATTATAAGATAACGAGAGAAAAAATATGCCGGATGCTGAATAACTTATATGTTAAGTACAGATTCCTGAGGGAAAGCGATGTCCTGTCAGATACGGACAGAGCATTTTTTGACAGAATGTTGTCAGCGGAAGTGGGTGACAGCGACGCGACACTGGCGTTATATCAGCTGTCCGATTATCTGTACCGCTATTACGGCAAAAAGGTGATCATTCTCCTGGATGAATACGACACGCCAATGCAGGAGGCTTATGTGGGGGGATACTGGGAGGAGCTGGTGGCCTTCACCAGAAGCCTGTTCAATTCCTCCTTTAAGACCAACCCATGGCTGGAACGGGGTGTCATGACGGGCATTACCAGAAGCAGCAAAGAGTCCATCTTTTCCGATTTGAATAATTTGAAGGTAGTGACTACCACCTCGGATGAATATGCCACGTCTTTCGGCTTTACAGAGGAGGAGGTCTTTACTGCGCTGGAGGAATGCGGACTTTCGGACAAAAAGGAAATGGTAAAGCATTGGTATGATGGTTTTATTTTTGGGGAGCATAAGGATATATACAATCCCTGGTCCATTATCAATTTTCTGGATAAAGGGAAATTTACAACTTACTGGGCGAATACCAGCTCCAACAGTCTGGTGGGAAAGCTGATTCGGGAGGGAAGCCGGGCAGTGAAGGAGAAATTTGAGATCCTGATGCAGGGAGGAACCATTCAGTCGCCCATTGACGAGCAGATCGTGTATAACCAGTTAAAGGGGAATGAAGGCGCAATCTGGAGCCTGCTGCTGGCCAGCGGTTATCTGAAAGTACTTTTCTACGAGAGCTATCTGGACATTCCGGAAGGGGCGCAGCCGAAGTATGAGCTGACGCTTACCAATCTGGAGGTAAAGCTGATGTTCCAGAACATGGTCCGGGAG